>JAGWYZ010000095.1 GCA_018969115.1 Chloroflexota bacterium
TACAGAACTATACAATGGTTTTGAAAGCCGTGCCGATGCAAGCTAAGAAATGGTGAATGCCTTGGCAAAATTAACCCAAGTGGAGTCACCAGTGATGCTTAGCGAAGAGCCAGTTAAGATGCACCCAATTAATCCAAATGGGCATTGCTAACGCCAAAGTAATGGGCGATTTCGTGCCGCAAAGTGTGGGTGACCTCGGCCTTGAGTTCAGCAAGGCTGTCGCACTCGTCTTCGTGTGGGCGTTGAAAAATGATGATTTGGTCGGGCAAGGTCAGGTCGTATAAAGGCCAAAATGTCAGATTAAGTATGCCGATTTCACTATACGTACTTCTGTAGTCTGCAGAAATGCGTATAGTGAAATCGGCAAAAACTTACTTTACTTGGGTTCATATGACATTGTTCATTTAAAATGGCAACCCTAATTGCTGTGTTAGCCATGTACGTAAGGCGACAATGAGGGCAATTTCGATTAAGGTTAAGGCAAAGCCAATTAACAGGGGCTTAGTCATTTGCGACCACGCCGTTACTTGGGCCTCGCGGCCCATTAACAATAGTACAGTTAAGCCATTTACCACGGTTAAAAGCATGAGGGTGCCCAAGGCCGAAAAACTGGTATAAAGCCCATAGAGCACTGGCTGTTGCCACAGTACCAATAATACCCACGTCAGGGCAATGCCCCACACAAAAAATAGATCGCGCCACGAGCGAAGGTGGGAGGTGTTGCTGCGCAGGCTTGGTTGCCAAACCGAGGCATTAAACAATGGAACCACCAAGGTGCTGAGGGCTGCGCCCATGAATGCGCCGGTAACAAGGCGCAACCAATTTTGGGGCATGTACCACAAAATTCGGCCTGTAGCCAATAACAAATATGAATTAAAGCCATCGATTGCCCATGTGAGGGCACCAAGGGCCAGCAAAATAAGGTAACGGGTTTTTGGGAATTGGGCAAAACGTTGGGTTTGGGTGAGTGCTACGCCTAGCACGCCCAATAGCGCCACCCCAAACATGCCTGTGTCGCGGGCGCACATGGGCAATTGGTTGCCGCCGATGATGAAGGATCGCTCGGGGATGCGATGACATACGGCATAACCAACGAGGTCAAAAATTTGGATGACATTGGTCGGTAAAACCAATGCAAGGCATATAACAAGGCTTGTGCCAATGATTAACCAACGCTGGTGGGGGGTGAAATGGGTCATGGTGAGGGGCGAAAGGTGATGAGCACCGCGAGTAAAACAATGATGACAGCCCAGATGAGTGCGCCATCGCTTTCAAAAATAGTAAAAAAATAACTGAATGGTGCAGCAATGCGGCGGAATGCCCCTTGAATTAATGCGCCCAACCAATTTAGGCTGAGAACAGTTACAATTTCGTCACGAATGACCAGTGTGCCCCACGCAACATCACGCTCTCCAATCAGGTGTCGCCAACGGGGTTCAGTCACCCATAACAAAATCCCCATACCAATACTCGCAATCCACAGGCTCCAACCTTGTAAGCCCTGTTGTCCGAGGTTATCAATCAGCGATGTGGCTTCGATCAATTGTGGGTAAATGCCAAGCACAAGTAAGGGTAAGCCAAGGCTTAAAATGGCCCCCAATGCCGCAATTCGTTGTATCAGCAATGGAAATTCATAATTAGCTGGGTTAATCGATTCATTTTGGCGAAATGACCTAAAATCCATTAGTCGTAAGGTGGCTAAGACCAAGAGGCTTTGTGCCAAAAACCAAATAGCTAAATAAAGTAGCCCACGTGGGCGATTGATTAAGATTGACCATATGCCGCTGTGGGCAATAAACCCAGCCGTAAGCGGAAACCCTAGCAAATTAAGCCCCCCCCATGCACGGGCAAAAAACAAACTCCAGCGCAATTTGCGGCGGGTGAGTTGGTTGGCTGATGGGAATTGGATGCCGATAAGTGTGGTGCCAAGCAGCCATGTAATGGCCGCCGCTGTCAGCAAAATAGGCTGCCCAATTAAAAGTGTGGGGAAACACAAACAAAGCGCCCCGAGCGTTAATCCTGCAAAAGCGTTGCCGCGCTTAGTAGCAAGGGTGCTGATGATAAGCAAGAGCAACCCACACGACAAATAAAGTAGCAAAAGGTTGTTGCTGATGCGAATAGGGCTGAGTTTGGCAAACTGAATGAGCAAAACCCAACCGCCGATCGTGCTTGATTGCAACATCGTACGGCCAAGGGTAAAGGGGATGGGGATAAACCTGAGCAAACAGCCCACCAAGGCTAACATAGCCGCCCGCTCAGACAAATTAACCAATGGGTAATATAAACTTTGGTTGCCGCTGCTATAGACCAAAATTGACGAAAAGATTAGCGTGAGCGAGATGGCGCTCACAATGGCTGGAGGCAATACACGCTCAGGATGTTTGGTGTCACGCAAGGCAGCGAGAATGGTCATTGCATCGTTTAACCCGATGCCGATCAGCATAGTGACGAGGTTGTTTGACAGCGCTGCCAACCCCAAAGCCGCATACCGTATGGTGATGAGTGGGTCGATTTGTTCATGTTGGTTAAACGCTTTGGCCGCCATGATCGCCGTAATGGTTATGGCAAGGGCTGTACCTTCGGGGGTGATATGAATGACCAATGGCGCAAACGTTACTGAAATAGGGAACCAATTGCCGATTAAGATTTCGGTATTGGCAAGCAATGGGAGTGACCAAGCTAATAAAAATGCAATCAGACATACACCGACTGATATGCCCCAGTGGGTTAATATGCTTAGGTTGCGCCCGGTATCAAAGTATGTGGTAAATAAAGCCAACGCCCCCAAAGTAGGCAGCGTCAGCATGGTTGTTGCTAATATCTCCACAGCATCTCAGTTTAACATGATGAATATAGTGATTTTGACATTACATCTTTGGGGTTTATCCCGAATTACTGAGAGGATACAACAAAACTTTACAATATTGTTGTATTTTGAATGCATCTTTTGACCGAGTTAATGCAGACGGGCTTCTTCTACTATTATTTACTGAGTCCGGGCAACAGCTTGGATATATTAAATAATAATATCCAGTCACTCATTATTCGCTGAAATTATTTTTCAAAAAATTAATGAAATAAAATTTTAAAGATAATTATTCTATTGTTTAAAATGTATCATCTCAATAATTCAGATGCCAAACGCACTGTATGACCACTGAAGTTAGGGGCAAAGTCCCTAACTTCAGTGGTCATACAGTGCGTTTGGCAAAAAATAGTTCTATTTCCCCTCATTTTATTCAGAAGATACATAAATGAGATTTAATTCCATATTTGGTTTTCTATTTCAGCGAATAGTGAGCAGTGAGTTGGAACATTGATTACTGGGATACGCCTTGATTGTAACTTTCAAATATCAGGTAAACTCATAGGATGATTCCAATTACAGCCATTGTCCTTGGCGCGGGTAACCGCGGTGCAAATGCTTATGGAAGTTATGGGTTAGAACATCCCAATGAATTAGATGTTGTGGCGATTGCTGATCCTGATGTGGAACGCCGCACCCGCATGGCGACGGCGCATGATATTGAACCTGCCTTGCAATTTGAAACATGGGAGGCCGCCTTAGCACGGCCCAAGCTGGCTCAAGTGGCCTTCATCACTACCCAAGATAATATGCACGTTGGCCCCACCATCGCTGCGCTTGAGGCGGGTTATGACGTGTTACTTGAGAAGCCGATGGCGACCTCGCCTGCCGACTGTGCGTTCTTGGTTGAGACTGCCGAGCGCTTGGGGCGCACCTTGCAAATTTGCCACGTTTTGCGTTACACTAACTTTTTTAGCACCTTATATGATATTATTCGCTCTGGGCGTTTGGGCGAGATTGTCAGCATTGATCATCGTGAAAATGTGGCGTGGTATCACATGGCCCACAGCTTTGTGCGTGGCAATTGGGGGGTTGAGGCCGATTCGAACCCGATGATTTTAGCCAAGTGTTGCCATGATTTAGACATTTTGTTGTGGATTATGGGTCAAAAAGTGGCAAAACTGACTTCATATGGCTCACTTTTTCATTTTCGCCCCCAAGCTGCGCCAGCCGGTGCAACTTTGCGTTGCCAAGGTGATGGCAACGGCGTATGTCCCGCCGCCGCCACGTGTATGTTTTATGCGCCGCGTTTATACAATGCCGAACCACAAAACGCTGTGCCGAGCGATTTCACATTCACCGCTAGCGGGTTTATGCTCAATGCATTGGGTGGCGGTAATAGCCCCCAATCGCGTTGGGACAAGCTAAAAACCAGCCAATATGGGCGTTGTGTTTACCATTGCGATAACGATGTTGTCGATCGCCAAGTGATTGCGCTTGAGTTTGAGAATGGTGTGCCTTGCACTTTTACCATGCACGGTCATTCTGACCGCGAAAACCGCACCATGCGTTGGGATGGTACCAAAGCCACGCTTTATGCTGAATTTGGCTATGCCGAGTTTCAAGAGATTCGTATTTGTGATCATGGTGGCATGTATCATGCTGTAAAAGAAGAAGTGATTGTACCCCCACCGGCAGGGTCGGGGCATGGCGGCGGTGATCATGGCCTTGTGCGCGATTTTTTGTTGGCAGTGCAGGGGCAGCCTTCGCCACGTCAGACCACAGCCCGCGCTTCGCTCGAAAGCCATTTGCTGGCGTTTGCCGCCGAAGCCTCACGCAAGAGCGGCATCAGCATCGATTTTGCGGCTTATAAAAATCAAGTTGTTCAAATTTAGTTGGTTGGTTGGTTGATTCGTTAATTGATAACTCGTGATATGTGAGTTAACCAATCAATCAAGCAACAACTAATCAACCAATCGTAGAATTTTTAAAAACATGAACATTTCCTCTCAACTTGGGCTTGGAACGGCCCCAATGGGCAATATGTTCCGCCCGCTGACAGATACCGAGTCGGTTGAATTGATTGAATGCGCCTTGGGGCAAGGGGTCAATTTTTTTGATACGGCTCCGCTCTATGGCGCGGGGGTGAGCGAATTACGTTTGGGGCTGGCGTTGCGTGGTGTGCCGCGTGACAGCTACATTTTGCAAACCAAAGTGGGGCGTTTGGTGCAGCCCGATGGTAGCGTCAGCTTTGATTATTCACGTGATGGCGTTTTACGCAGCATCGATGAAAGTTTAACCCGACTCAAGCTTGATCGTATCGACAATTTGCTCATTCACGACCCCGATTTTAATTTTGGCCCTGCTATTTATGAGGCTTACCCGACTTTGGCCGAATTGCGGACGCAGGGGGTGGTGAAGATGATCGGCGCGGGGATGAATCAATTTGAGATGTTGCACGATTTTGCTGATTGCGGCGATTTTGATTGCTTTTTATTGGCCGGGCGTTATTCGCTATTGCAGCAGCATTCACTGGGCTTTTTAGACATGTGTCAGCAGCGCGGCATTAATGTTTGGTTGGGTGGCACATATAATAGCGGCATTTTGGCGACAGGGGCCGTGCCCAACGCCAAATATATGTATGTGAATGCGCCTAAGCGCATTTTGGCACGGGTGCACAAGCTAGAGGTTATTTGTGCCGAGTATAGTGTGCCATTGCGTGTAGTGGCCGCCCAGTTCCCATTGGCGCATCCGGCGGTTACGCGGGTCATTTTTGGCGCATTGTCTGCCCAAGAGTTTACAGAGACGGTAGCGGGGTTCACACACCTGATTCCGGCGGCATTGTGGGCGCGGCTAAAGGCCGAAGGTTTGATTCAGGTAGCAGCGCCGACGGCGTAAACTAATTTTTTATGTATATCCCCAAGCATTTTGCAGAACCTCGTGATGAGGAGTTACATCAACTTATTCAAGAATACCCATTAGGCGCATTGGTGGTAAATGGCCCAAATGGGTTGGATGCCAATCACGTGCCATTTTTGTTAGACACAAGCATTGGTGCACAAGGTTGTCTACAAGCTCATGTGGCGCGGGCAAATGCGGTATGGAGTGAAAGCCAAGATGGCGATGAAGTTTTGGTTATTTTCCGTGCTTCAGATTCATATATTTCACCTAATTGGTATCCGAGCAAGCATGAGTTTCATCGGCAAGTGCCAACATGGAATTATCAGGTGGTACATGTGCATGGCAAATTGAAGATACGCGATGACGAAAAATTTATACGCGGCGTGGTAGCCAAGCTCACGCGCATTCACGAGGCCAGAATTGGCGAGGCCAAGCCCTGGAAGATGACGGACTCTGCGCGTGACTACATTGATGCCATGTTGAAGGCGATTGTCGGTATTGAAATCGAAATTTTGAGCATTGTTGGCAAGTCGAAGCTTAGCCAAAATCGTGAGGAACGTGATCGACTGAATGTGGTGCAAGTATTGGCAGTGCGTGATGCAACCGATATGTCGAGCGCGGTTTTGAAGGCAATGACATCATGATGGGCCGGGGGAGATCTTCATCATCTCTTTATCATCGACAAATAAAATAAAGATCGCGCACATACCCTATGATGTACGCAACACCTTCGCCAAAATAAAATGGCGGAACCCCTGAACGAAATTTTAGGACTAATGCAGTGTGTGAGTGAGCCAAGCAATCACAGCTCACGATAAACCGACTCAGTCGCGTCATTCTGAGCATGTGGGTAATAAGCGGACGAAGAACCATGTTAGGGTCATAACGCTGGTGCATAGCGCCTTGGGCGCATTCATCGCCCTAAAATGGCTTCCAAGGTCTGATTTTTGGCAGATGTATTGTAATTTGTCATTTCTACCGTCGCCCCATGCTCAAGTGTATCGAGCACCCAATAACGGGCGTTGAGGTTGGCCTCGGCAAAGGCCGCCACAAACGCTGCTCCGATAGCGTGATGATTGATGGTGGTAAATGCAATCAGCCCCGGCCCGGCCCCGCTCATGGCAACGGCAGATGCGCCCTGCGCCAGCGCGGCCGCTTTAGCTGCAACTGCGCCTGGGATGAGCGGCAGGCGATACGGCTCGTGCAAGCGGTCATCCATCGCCCGTCCTAACAAGGCATAGTCAGCGTTACGCAAGGCTTCGATCACCAAAATGGCTCGCCCGATGTTGAAGATCATGTCGCTGCGGCTAAATTGTTGCGGCACGGCGGCACGGGCGGTGCTGGTGAGAAAATGAAAATCGGGCACACACACCACCACTTTTTGCGGCGCAATAGCAATACGCTGGGTGAGGTAATCGTGACTGCCCATTGGCGCAGTAGGCGAAACCACAATCAAGCCACCCAAATACGCTGGTGCGACATTGTCGCCATGCCCTTCTAACTCGATGGCGCGATTGAGGATCGGGGGTTGGGAGTTAGGGGTTAGGGATTGGAGATCTTTAGAATCCCTAGTCCCTAATTCTTCATCTTTCATCCCTGATCCCCAATCCTGAATCCTATTCGCCAACATCAACCCACCCAACACGGCGGTTGAGCTAGAGCCGAGGCCGCTACCAGCGGGCACATTGTTGCGGCACACCAGATGCATGATGGTTGGCGCAGGGCATTGTAGATGCTCTAACTCTTTTAACATCACCTGCGCCACCAAATGAGCCTTGGTGCGGGGCAAACGCCCAGCCCCTTCACCAATAATATCCACCGATATCTCGATATGTTTATAGTCGCGGGTGGTTTCAGACGCGGCAAAAGACAGCTCAAATTCGTTCCACAAATCGAGCGCTAGCCCAACACAATCAAAGCCTGGCCCTAAGTTAGCCGAAGTGGCAGGAATACGAACAGAAATCTTCATCCAAATTTAATGAGTGAATGACTGATTAAAGGTTAGGATGGGCATCCTTCATCCTTCATCCTTCATCCTTCATCCTTCATCCTTTATCAATCACTTATTCACTAAATAACTTTTAATAACGCAGTGATATTGGCCTCGATCATAATCGGGGCGGCGATGCCTTTGATGGCAGTGTCGGGGTCTTTGAGGCCGTGCCCAGTAAGTACGCATACCACGCGCTTGCCATGCAAATCAACCATGCTCTCGCGCAGGCTGCGGGCGAGGCCAGCCAAGCCGGTGGCTGATGATGGCTCGCAGAAAATGCCCTCAATTTTGGCGATATTGCGATACATATGCAAAATAGCCTCGTCGGGCACAGCACAAATATGCCCGTCCGACTCATCGAGTGCGGCGCTGGCCTCGTGCCAGCGGGCTGGGTTGCCAATTCGAATGGCGGTGGCAATGGTATCGGGGTTTTTGACAATATGCCCCAACACAATCGGGGCCGACCCCGCCGCCTGTGCGCCCAACAATTGCGGCAATTTGCTGGCGAGGCCATCACGATGATATTCTTTGAAGCCGAGCCAATATGAGGTAATGTTGCCAGCGTTGCCAACCGGCAAACATAGCCAATCTGGCGCATCACCCAACACATCGATAATTTCAAATGAGGCAGTTTTTTGGCCTTGTACACGGGCGGGGTTGATCGAATTGACCAGCGCAATAGGGGCGTGCTCGGTGGCCTCACGAACCATGCGCAAGCCATCATCAAAATTGCCATCAATCGAAATGACCTGCGCCCCATAACTGAGCGCACCGGCCAATTTGCCTGCCGCAATTTTGCCATCGGGGACCAACACCACACATTTCAGCCCAGCCCGTGCCGCATAAGCCGCCGCCGATGCTGCCGTATTACCAGTGCTGGCACAAATGACGGTTTTGGCCCCATCGGCAACCGCCTGTGTCATGGCCGTCGTCATGCCACGATCTTTAAATGAGCCGGTGGGGTTTGCGGCTTCGTATTTGATGAATAATTCAAAGTCAGCGTTTTTCGAGGCTGGTGCAAATTCTTGCGCGATCCAATGCGCAAGACGCGGCGCTGGCACCAACGGTGTGTTGCCCTCAAGCAAAGTCACCGGTGCGATATCGTGTGTAATCTCGATACGTTCACGATAATTGGCAATAACGCCGTTCCAAATTTTGGCCCCGCGATCAGGGCGTGATGATTGAGCCATAGACATGGGGCGCAATTTTAGCCGTAAATGAAACTGTGCTATTGCGCAGGAAAAAACATGTAAAAACGAGAATCGCACCCAAGAAAGCTATCGACATTAAGCATACACTCATACAAGCTAACATATACGATAAGGGCAAGTGGGCTATTGGCAGTATGTTCGAGGGCAATATTGCTTTTTGAAGGTTATCAGCTTGTAAAGGGCGACTTTTCTATTGCCCGCACAATCTCGGTCTGATATTGCTGCCCCCAAAGGGCAATTTGCTCTAAGATCGGGCTAAACGATTTGCCAAACTTGCTGAGTGAATATTCAACCTTGGGCGGCATCTCAGGATATTGGGTACGCACGATCAGCCCGTCGTTTTCCATCTCACGGAGCTGCTGTGCCAGCATTTTCTCAGTGATCCCAATCAATTCGCGGCGTAGTTCGCCATATCGCATGGTGCGATGGTGTAATTTCCACAAGATTCGCGCCTTCCATTTACCACTAATCAATTGCGTGGCATTCTCTACCGGACAAGCACAAACATTTCTCTGGTTGCTTATCTGCTTTCCCCTCTAATTTTATTGTAATGTGCTTTATACTTTTTTTTGGTGGGTATATAACTTTTAAGTGCGTTTTTGACATTAATATAGTTTTGTCTTATTATAGCTTTCATGATTGTTGTGCAAATTTATGAGAGCACACGCAAAAACACCGTTTGAAAAAATAAAGAGAGAAGGAAAAGTGTCAACAATAGTCGAAATAAATCATTATGTCCATTTTCACGGCGCACCATCCAAAGGCAAAATTTTGATGGTCGCAAGTAGCCCAACCACCTCAAGGCAAACTGGTTGGCCAATTGGCTTTTGGGCCGCCGAGCTAACCCATCCATTGCGTGTTTTTTAAGAGGCTGGGTATGAGGTTGAATTGACCTCAACCGAAGGGGGATTATTAATGATGGATAGTTATTCAACTCTAACAGATACGAGTGGCTATTCAGCACATGATGTCGTGTCATTAGGATATATGCAACAAACGTGGTTTAAAGGGTTTTTAGCCAACACCCATAAAATTAGTGATGTCAACCCAAATGACTATCTCGCTATCTTTTTGGTGGGTGGTCAAGGGCCAATGCATACTTTTCGCGGCAATTCGATGCTAGCGCAATTGTTTGCCAATTTTTACGAATCGGGCAAACCATTGGCGGCAGCATGCCATTCCACTACCCTATTGCTTGAGGCCAAAACCTCGCAAGGCAAACTGGTTGTAGATGGCAAGACTTGGACCTGCTTTGCCAACAGCGAAGAAGATTTTGTCGACAATGCCGTTGGAATGAAGATTCAACCCTATCATATCGAGGATGAGGCCAGAAAATTGCCCAATACCACCTTCAAAGTAGCTGCGCCATTTAGTGTCTATGCCATTCAAGATGGCAATTTGATTGCAGGTCAACAGCAAAACAGTGGAACTGTTGCGGCTGAGTTACTGATTAAAGCATTGAATGTGTAATCGCCTAACCATCAAGTGCAACCTATTGACAGGCAAAATAAATTTTGCGTATAAGTTGTAAAAATGTTTATCTATTAGTGTGACATGGCTGATTGCACTGTGTCTGTCCGGTCTGTGCAGACCGGACAGACACAGTGCAACGAGTAAAATTTGTTTACATTTTGTTGAAAATATATGAAAATAGCAATTATTGGAACCGGCAACGTGGGGGGCGCATTAGCCACCCAATGGTCCAAACGTGGACATGAAATTTATCTCGGCGTGCGGGATCTTGGGCAATTTAAGGGACAGGCTTTGCTAAATAATCCCAATACCAGCGCCCACAGCGTAATCGACGCTGTGCAACAAAGCGAGGTAATTTTGCTATCGCCGCCCGCAATGATGGCCGTAGAGGCCACACAATCTTTGGGGAACACCGAAGGCAAAATCATTATTGACGCGATGAACATTGTAATGGGGCGTGGGCCAGTTGGGTTTAACAATACTGCCGATGCCATCTTGGCCCACACCCAAACCCGTGACGTGGTGAAATGCTTCAATTCAACTGGGTTTAACAACATGCAAAACCCAAGCTATGGCGATGTTGCAATTGACATGTTTGTGGCAGGCGATAGCACTCGTGGCAAGGCTGCCGCCCAACAATTGGCGCGCGATGCGGGGTTTGCCACCTGCTATGACATTGGCGGCAACGATAAATTTCAGTTGTTAGAGCAATTCGCTTTTTTCTGGATCAATCTTGCCGTCTTTCAAGGCCAAGGGCGCAATATTGGGTTTAAGTTGCTCAAACGCTAAGCTTTTTAGATAGACAAATAGCCAACTTAGCGGTCAGCCCCTTGCTTTGTTAGAAGAAAGTTGCTCACAAAAGCGCAAATAAAAGTTTTTTGCGCTTTCGTGAGCAACTTTTTACGGATGCTAACAGCATGGTTAGATGAGGGACAATTGACACGCCGATCTTCAAGGTCAGTACAATCAGGCATGATGCGAAACCGAAGTAAGTATTTGGCTCATGTTTATCGTTGGGCTGCGTTGGGCTGTATGACTATCTTAGCCGCATGTGGCTCAGCCGTCACGCCCCCACTGCCCACCGTAGTGCCGCCCACCGCAGTGTCGCACACCTCCATACCCACCATTGCACCCACCGAAATCCCAACTGCAACGCCCAACCCAGCCCCAACCGCCACCCTAATGTCAGAGCCAACAACAGCCCCCAGCTCAACTGCAATGGCTGTCGTCACTGTAAGCCTTACTACAAGTGTAAGCACAACAAAAGTGCTGGTCGCTACGGCAACGGCACGAGCAATCAGCGTTAGCAGCATCGTCAGTGCTGCAGCTACCAGTGCCATAGCTGTCAGCACCGCAACCCGCGCACCGGCCCCAATCGTGCCGTCTGCGTCTGCCGTGGCCAGCACCCAACCCGCAATCTCCCCCATTGACACGGGCACACCCACCCCACAACTGGTACCACCGGGCATGGTAATTGCAGCAGCAAATGCGGGCCAGCCGAATGTCACGGTGCGGCATCGCCAAATATGGTTAAGCATGACGCAAAGCACGGTCAAAGATACGTCGCTGTTTAGCGTGGTGGGTGATTGCAATTCGATTCCGCCGGTGTATTTGCAACGGGTGGGCAATGGTGCTTTTAACGTCGATAAATTTATCCCAGCCTTGCGCACAACGCAAAATTATTTCGGCAAATCATTTTCGCGGGTGAGCGTGGCGGCCAATGGTGGCTTTACCAGCGCGGCTATGAACGATCCCGTATGGGCCGATGGGGCTTTGTGTGGCACGCAACGCACCCCGTTTGAGTGTGAAATTTTGCAAGGCCGCGCCAGCATCGTGTTTATTCAAGTGGGCACAGGTGATCAATATGTGTGGAAAAATTACGAGGCCAATTTGCGGCGTATGCTCGACACAGCGCTAAAAAATAGTGTTTTGCCAGTGTTGCTAACCAAAGCCGATCATCTTGAAACGCTGCAAGGCGGTGCACCACCTGATTACATCAACAATGTCATTCGCAAATTGGCACGTGAATATGATGTGCCACTGGTTGATTTTTACGCCGCTAGCCGTCTATTGCCCAACAATGGCTTAATCGACGAGGGCAACCTTGATTTTCACCTGAGCGAGGCCGGTATGGATTTGCACATGTTGCTCACGCTGCAAACCCTAGAGCGGATTCGAGGGTAAATGAGTAAAAAGTGCTAAGTAAAATAACACTTAGCACTTTTTAGTTTGCACTTAAAATAAGCTTGATATGTCACGCATAACAGAAATTTTTAAAACCATGGAATATGGCCCTGCCTCCGAAGCTGCCAGCCCTGCGCAAACATGGTTGACCGAGCATCAGCGCCAATTTGGGCATTTTATCAATGGCATATTTACGCCGCATGTGGTTGAACGCGCTTTTGATGCGGTTAACCCTGCCAATGCCAACATCTTAGCCAAGCTGACCCAAGCCAATGCCGATGAGGTAAATGCAGCGGTTGAGGCAGCAACCAAGGCTTTTGAGACATGGGCCAATACCCCCAGTCATGTGCGGGCACGCTATTTATACGCTATTGCGCGACATATTCAAAAACATTCACGGTTATTTGCGGTGCTCGAAACGCTCGACAACGGCAAAACCATCCGCGAAACCCGTGATATTGATATTCCGCTGGTCGCGCGGCATTTTTATCATCACGCGGGCTGGGCGCAGGTCATGGCGCAAGAATTGCCTGGGTATGTGCCCCTAGGCGTGGTCGGGCAAATTATCCCTTGGAATTTCCCATTATTGATGTTGGCATGGAAAATAGCCCCAGCCTTGGCGATGGGTAACACTGTGGTGCTGAAGCCCGCCGAATGGACATCGTTGACGGCCTTGCTATTTGCTGAGGTGTGTCAGGCTGTTGGCTTACCACCCGGGGTGGTGAATATTGTGACGGGCGACGGTGAAGTTGGCAAACAAATTGTCAACCATGCTGGGGTGCAAAAAATTGCCTTTACGGGCAGCACTGAGGTTGGGCGCGCCATTCGCAGCGCAACGGCTGGCAGCGGCAAAAAATTGTCGCTCGAATTGGGTGGCAAGTCGCCATTTATTGTGTTTGATAATGCCGATTTAGACAGCGCCGTTGAGGGTGTGGTCGATGCCATTTGGTTTAACCAAGGCCAAGTGTGCTGTGCTGGCTCACGTTTGTTGGTGCAAGAAAGCATCGCTGACAAAATGATTGCCAAATTGCGGACACGCATGGAAACCTTGCGCATAGGCGATCCACTCGACAAAGTAATGGACATCGGTGCGATTATTTCGCTGCCGCAATTAGACAAAATCACGCGGCTGGTGGCGCAAGGCCAGCAAGAGGGCGCAACTATGTGGCAGCCAAGTTGGTGCAAGCCCGATCAAGGCATCGGTGGCAGAGGCTATTTCTTTCCCCCCACCCTATTCACCGAGGTGCAATCGGCTTCAACCTTGGCGCAAGTCGAGATTTTTGGCCCGGTTTTGGTCAGTATGACGTTTCGTACCCATACTGAAGCGGTGGCCTTGGCAAATAACACGCGGTTTGGGCTGGCCGCCAGTGTGTGGAGCGAAGATATTAATTTGGCACTCGACATTGCGCCCAAACTCAAGGCCGGGGTGGTGTGGATTAATTGCACTAACCAATTTGACGCAGCGGCTGGGTTTGGTGGCTACCGCGAAAGTGGCTATGGACGCGAAGGTGGTAAAGAAGGTTTGTTTGAATATGTTAAGCGCAAAGTCGAAAATCGCGCGGTTGTCCCATCCGAACAAATCCAAAATCCAAAATCCAAAATTCAAAATGCCGCAATTGACCGCACCGCCAAACTTTACATCGGCGGCAAACAAGCCCGCCCCGACAATGGCTATAGCCGCATTATTTATGCCGCTCAGGTCCAATCGGTCGGTGGCAACTCACAGCTCACGGCTCATAGCTCATGGCTGGTTGCCGACGGCAGCCGCAAAGACATACGCAACGCGGTCGAAGCCGCCCACGCTGCCCGCAGCGGTTGGGGTAACGCCACCGCCCATAATCGGGCGCAAGTATTATATTATTTGGCTGAGAATTTAGGCATACGGGTGGCTGAATTTGCGGCGCGGCTGATGCAAATGCAAGCAATTGATGAACAAGCCGCACAAGCCGAGGTTGAAGCCGCCATTCAAACGCTATTTACCTTTGCGGCAATGACCGATAAATTCGATGGCGCAGTTCATGCCACCCCCATGCACAATGTGACCTTGGCGATGAATGAGGCCATCGGCGTAATCGGCATCGCCTGTCCAGACGAGCCGCCCTTGTTGGCGACGATCAAACTGATGGCGGCTGCCATCAGCATGGGCAACGCTGTGGTACTGATTGCGTCCGAACGTCACCCATTAGCCGCCACCGATTTATATCAGGTGCTCGACACCAGCGATGTGCCGGGTGGGGTGGTCAATATCATCACCGGCGAGCGTGATGTGCTGAGCAAAACCTTGGCTGAGCATTTAGATGTAGACGCGATGTGGTATTTTGGCAGCGCCGCAGGTAGCACGATGGTCGAAAAAGCTTCTGTTGGCAACCTAAAACGCACTTGGGTAGGGTATGGCAAACCGGTGAATTGGTTTGATGAAAGTGATACC
>JAGWYZ010000390.1 GCA_018969115.1 Chloroflexota bacterium
GTCAAAATTGCTGCTCAGCGCCTCGCGGGTCTTGCGCAGGGTTTCTTTAAGTTGGTCGGCAATCACCATCTCGGCTTCTGAGACCTTGCGAAACATAAATACCACATTTTCGAGCGCGGCATTGAGCAAGTTGGTGCTGTCGGTGTTGTTTTGTAGCGATTCGCGCAGGTTGAGCAGCTCTAAATGGCGGCTGGTTTCGTTGAGCAACTGGGTCAGCTTTTTAAAGTCAAGCCGGTTGAGCAACTCATCATGGTTAAACAAGCGAATCAGATTGTAAAGATCACGCGCATTTTCCAGCACCTTTTTTAGCGCCAGCACGGCGCTGCGGTCTTCAATTTGGCTGATCTGTTGCGAGAAAATCTCGGCGTTGTTCAGGTCGAATTGAAAGAGCTTTTCGCTGATTTCGGCTATTTCATTTTCAATCTCGTCTTTCGATTTGAACAAATTGGCGTAATGTTGGCGCTCGTCGCCGAATTCGGCTTGCAATTCGTCAAAATACGCTTTATTGGTGGCATCAAACGCTTGGCGAATATCGGCAAAATCCACCACATAGCCATAGCGAAAGCTTTTGTAAGGCCGATTGACGCGGGTGAGGGTTTGCAGCAAATTGTGGTCTTTGACCAGCCGCCCAATGTAGAGCTTTTTTAGCCGTTTGGCATCGAAGCCAGTGAGCAGCATGTTGTAAACAAAGAGCAAATCAATTTTGCCCGCTTTAAAATCTTCAATTTCCTGCTTGCGTTCCTCCACACTGCCCACATCATGCAAAATGAGGGTGGCGACCAGACTTTGGTGGCGCTGGGTATAGGCTTGGTAAATGGGCGCGGGTTCTTTGAGCGCGTTAAATTTTGCCACTGGTTCAAGCACATGCTGGCTGGGGCTATATTTATTGACAAAAATTTTAAACAAGGTGCTGGCTTGTTCAGAACTGTCGCATACTACCATGCCGGCAATCGAATGATCGTTGAGGCGGTTGCGGCTGTTGACAAAGTCTTCGACCACATAATCGAGCATCGGCTCGACAAATTTATCGTGGGCATATACCACGCGCTTGTCGGCATCGCCCTTCAAAATCTCCACCTCTTTCAGCGCCTGTGCCATCAAGAGTTTGTATTTGGTTTCGATGCCCTCGCGGATCAGGCGCAAGGTGTAGCCATCGGCAATTGAGGCGTTGTAATAATATTTGTGGATATAGTCGCCAAAAATGGCCCGCGAACTGCCTGCATCGCCGATCAAGGGCGTGCCGGTTAACCCGATTAGGATGGCATTGCGGTCAGAGCGAAACAAATTGGCGAGAAAACTGCCGGTGGGGTTATAGCTGCGATGCACTTCATCCAGAAAATAGACCCGTTGCACATTCAAATCATAATCTTTTGGGTTGATGACGTCGTTGTCCTCTTTAAATTTTTGGATGTTGACGACTGTAATCTCACGCGCGCCCGACAAGTTGTGAATGCCTTGCTGCGATTTGAAATGCTTAATCAACTCATTTTTAGAATTGACGCTATGCACGTTTAGCCCGCGTGCGCGAAATTCGCTGGCGGCTTGAATGAGCAAGTCGAGCCGATCTACGATGAAATAGAATTTTGGGATGAGATTGTTGCGTTGAAAGACATCGGTGAGGTAGTGGGTGTTGTAATACGCCAACGCGGTTTTGCCGCTGCCTTGGGTGTGCCAAATGATGCCTTTCTTGATCCCCGCCGCAATTTTTTGTTCGATGGCTTGGGTGGCAAAAAATTGCGGGTAACGCATGATATGCTTTTCGAGGCCCTTCTCGCCTTTGACATAGGCCAAGCCATATTTCAGCCAAAACGCCAAACGCGCCTTGCAAAAAAGCGAGGTTAAGAGGCGGTTGGTTGGGGTGTGGGGCTGCTTGTTGGTGATAAATTCGGGCGAATGCTTAATACTGCTCAGGTTATTGTCGCGCAGCACTGCATTTTCGAGGGCATCATCCTCTGCGGCCAGCAGGTGGGTTAGGTTTAACGTGTGTTCTTCCCTAAAATAATTGAAATTTACATCACCATAGGCTGTCGTGGCGTAAAAAGCCCCTTGAAGTGGTTCAATGGCATGGGTGTCATATTCCATGTTGTTGGAAAAGACCAAAATTTGTGAGATGTTGATAAATTTTTTAAATTTCTTGTTTTTAAAGCGGGTGTTAATGCGCTCACGCTCGGCCAAAATGCCATCTCGGTTGTTTGGCTTTTTCACCTCAATAAAGATCAAAGGCAGCCCGTTTATCAGCAAGGTGATGTCGGGTCTAAATTCGTCATCCCCATTTTTATAGGTTAGCTCGGTCACAACGTGAAAAGTGTTGTTTGCAAAATTTTTAAAGTCAATCAGTTTGATGCCTGATGAGGTGGTCAATCTTTGATAAAACGCTTGCCCAAGGTCATCATAGTCTAAGAG
>JAGWYZ010000391.1 GCA_018969115.1 Chloroflexota bacterium
CCAGTTGGCAGGGTAAGCCCTCGGTATGGGGCAGTGTAAGCGAACAACAACAAGCCGATTTTATGCTGCGTGCCATTCAACGTGCCGCCCAAGAATGGCATTGGCTGGGCGCGATGTTTATCGAAAATTTGCAGCCCAACCAAGCCCCCGATCAACCGCGCTGGGGCTTTGCCCTACTCGACCAACTGGGCCGCCCGCGCCCCATTTACAACGCCTTGCCCGAGGCCATTGATCTGGCCGATTTTGCCGCCCGTAGCCAAAATTTTGCCATATGCAATCAATATGCGACCAAAGGGAATTTTTCGCCATCGACCTGTTATCAGCCCAACCCTTTGGTGCTATTTTCAGAGGGCTGGCGTTTTAGCAATTTGGGGGCCGACACCCCGCAGCGTGAAGATGCCAAAGTGACGCTGCGTTTTAAAGGCGATTCGCTGGCCTTGATCGTGCGACGCGACAATTATCGCGCTTACACTTACATCAGTATCGATGGCAAACCGGCCAATTTACTGCCACAAGATGCGCGCGGCTCCTACCTCATCATGACCTCATCCAACCTAAAACCCCAAATCGAGACGATTGAGGTGGCAAATAGACTGGGGCCGGGCGAACACGTCGCCGTCATTCAAATTGATCGCGGTTGGAACCAATGGTCATTGGTTGGCTGGAGCAGCCGTAGTACGAATGTGAATGCCATTTATGACCCGACTCGCCAATTTTTGCAATGGTTGATTGGCTTGGCTGGGTTGGCCTTACTTGGTTCGTTATGGGGTGCCCGTTGGCAAGATGTCATTCACCCATTCTGGCAACGCGCCCGCCCGCACATGCGCGCGGCGCGTGGGCTGCTCACTGGCATCGCCAGCGCCCTCATTGTGTGGGGCGCGGCGGCGGTAACATGGGCGCAAGATGTGGCTTTGGCCTATCGCAACCTGCCCATTCCCGCCCATTTTGCGCTTTCGGCCTTCACCTCTGGCTTATTTATTTGGTCGCCAATGTTTGTGTTGGGCTTGGTGGCTTTGGGGGTGCTGTTTGTGGTGGTGCTAATGCGGCTCGATGTTGGCCTCGCCCTGTTGGCCTTTTTCATCCCCTTCTTCATCGTGCCGCAACGTTTGTTTGCCTCGGCTTTTTCAATGGTCGAACTGCTGACATTGATGTGCTTGGTGAGCTGGATGCTACGAAAATGCAAGGATTTTGCATTATGGATGAACGATTGGCGACATCTTCCAAAACCGAATCGGCCCGCTAAAATCCAAATGCCAAATGCCAAAATCGTCAACCTACTCGACCTATCGATCTTGGGGTTTGTGTTGGTAGCGTTGGCTTCATCGTGGCTGGCAAGCTATAAAGTTGAGGCCTTTCGTGAATTGCGAACTGCGATCGCCGAGCCAGCCGCGCTGTATCTGATGTTGCGCAGCACCCGCCTCAGCCAAGTACAGATCAAACGCATTGTGGGCGCATGGCTGTTGGGGGCCTTGGCGATCGCGGGCATCGGTCTATTTAATTATGGGCGTGGCGACCGTTTTGCCGCCGAATTTGGCCTGCCACGCATCAAGAGCATTTTTGGCTCGCCCAATAACGATGCGCTTTATTTGGGCCGCGCCTTCCCCATGCTTTTGGTGATGGGGCTAATGGCGCTGCAAAAAATAATCCCCAACCTGCGTTCAGCCAGTCGGTTTTCATTCTCAACCTTGTACCAAGCAGGGCCTTTATTGGCTTTGGGCATGGTTACGCTAGCCTTGGTGTTGTCACAATCACGCGGGGCCTTGTTATTTGGCGTGCCCGCTGCCACCATTGCCGTGTGCATGGCGCTGGGCGGCACTTGGCGCAACATTGGGATGGGGGTGTTGATCGTCGGGGTGCTGGGCCTCTTGCTGCTGATCAGCGGCGTGGCCCAGCCCTTGCTCGGCAACAGCCGCCTCGCCCTCGCCTTCGATCTGGTAAATGGCACCGGCTTTTTCCGCATCTACCTGTGGCAAAGTGCCCTCATGATGTGGCGCGATTACCCCCTTTTGGGCGTGGGGCCAGATAACTTTTTGTATGCCTATCGCGGTTTTTACATTTTGCCTGCCGCCTGGCAAGAACCCAATTTGTCACATCCGCACAATTGGTTTTTTGACTTTGTTTCACGGCTTGGCACACTGGGGTTGCTGGCGGGGGCGGGCATGGCGCTCGGTGTGTGGCAACGCTTTCGCCACACACGCCAATTTGCGCCCCAAAGCACGTGGCACACCCTGCGAATTGGGCTAATGGGCATGTTTGTCTACCTGCTTGCGCACGGCATGGTCGATCATTCACTCTTTTTGGTTGATCTTGGCTTTGTGTTTATGTTGGGCTGTGGGTTGCTGTGGCAACTTCAGCAACAACAAGATGAACCCATTTTGATGTAGAGACGCG
>JAGWYZ010000096.1 GCA_018969115.1 Chloroflexota bacterium
AAATTTCGGCTTCATAGTTGGCGGCCTTCAAAGCAGCCTTGAAGCTGGCTTCGTCTTGTGTCCAGCGGGTCTCGTCTTTGGTTGGCAACACAATGCCAACAGCGATTTTGCTAGCTGGGGCGGCGGGGGCAGCCGGAACAGCTGTAGCCGCAGGGGCGGCAGGGGCTGTTGTTGCGGCTGGCGCGGCTGGGGCCGCTGGCTTCGGCGCATCGGTTGGCTTGGGTGCGGCGGTTGGGGTCGCAGGGGCGGCACAGGCAGCCAATGCGGCGGCTCCTGCGCCAATAGCACCGATCTTCAATAGGTTTCTGCGAGTAAGTTTATTAGTACTCATTGTGTCTCTGTCTCTCTCTCCCTAAAAATGGTTAAAGCTATTTAATTGATACGCTTAGCTATGAATATATTGTCATGCAAAACATTCAATTTTTCATGGCTTAAAACGTTTTAATTAAAACGTTTTAATTATATACTTAACCCCAATTTAGTCAAGACTATTTCAACAGAAAAACTGCAAATATTGTGTACCAAATAAATGAGGCGACACAAATTCGCTATACTGCTATGTGATAGGTTGATAAAAACAGTCTGATTTTTTCCTAAAATGTCAATCGCGAATATTAAAGATGTGGCACGCCATGCCAATGTCTCACCCGGCACCGTCTCAAATGCCCTGTCTGGCAAACGCCCCGTTTCGCCCCAAACCCAGCAACGCATCCTCGATAGCATCTCGACTTTGGGCTACCATCCAGACACCTTGGCGCAAAGTTTGGTCAACGGGCATTCGCGCACCTTGGGGGTGGTCACCAATCACCTCGATGACTATGGCACATCACGGGTATTAACAGGCATTGACCAACAAGCCGCCCAAAACGGCTACTCGATTTTGTTAACCATGGTGCATCGCAATAACCAAATAACCAACAACCAAATGTTGACCCAGCTCATCTCACATCGGGTAGCAGGCATCATTTGGGCGGTGCCAGAATTATGGAACACCGACGAGGTTAATTTGGCGCAATATGGCGACCGGCTGCCACCCACTGTCTTTGTCTTGATGAACCCCAACACAGGGCTGTCTGTCGTAAATTACAACATCGTCGATGGCACCACCCAAGCCATGCAACACCTTATTCGTCAAGGGCGCAAACGCATTGCTCATATCGCCGGCCCCGCAACATGGGACTCACAACAGCGCACCCTCATCTGGTACAACATACTGAGCGAAGCTGGCTTGCCATGCGACGAAAGTTATCTTGCAGTCAGCGACTGGTCTGTGCCGGGCGGCGAAAAAGCCATGCATAACTTATTAAATCAACACCCTGATCTTGATGCCGTATTGGCGTGTAATGATCACAATGCAATTGGAGCGCTTAAAGTTTTGCGGGCCGCCAACCGCAACGTGCCGTCTGAAGTATCGATTGTGGGTTACGACAACATGCCAGAATCAGGCTATGTTTCACCAGCACTAACCACCATCAGCCTGCCTTTTGCCGAATTAGGCCGTACCGCCGTGCGGCAATTATGCCAACTGATTGACAGCGCCGCACAACCACAACCCAATATATTGCTGCCAGTTGAATTGGTGGTGCGGGAAAGTGCGTAAAAATGCCCTTGTCACGCCGTTTATGAGCATGTGTGTTATCACTTAGAATTTACCATTAAGTGGTAAATTTCACGAAAACAATATACAATCACAGATGTGATTTCACGATATCTCACCCCAAAACTTCAAGAGGCCTTAGCATTTAGCCCGATTGTTATGTTACAGGGCGCACGACAAACCGGCAAAAGCACATTGGTGCAAGCCTTATGTGCAACAGGTGAATTGGGTTTAGACTGCGAATATCGCACGCTAGACGACGCGATACTGTTATCAAGTGCCGTAAGCGACCCGGCTTCGTTTTTAGCGAACCCACGCGGCACGTTAATTATTGATGAAATTCAACGAGCGCCAGAATTATTTTTACCGCTCAAGATTGAAGTGGATAAACATCGTCGCCCGGGCAAATATTTACTCACCGGTTCAGCCAATGCCTTACTACTCCCAAAAATTGCCGATTCATTGGCTGGGCGTATGCAAATATTAACCTTATGGGCACTCGCAGAAGCCGAGATAAACACAATCCCTCCAACATTTATCGATCAATTATTCTCGCCAATATTCACCACAAAATTTAATTTACCAGAGCTGCCACGTCGCGACCTATTACAGCGCATGGTGCGTGGGGGGTATCCAGACCTCGTGCAACGTGGTAATGAAACCCAACGCCGCGGCTGGTTTAACGCCTATATCAGCACCATCTTGCAGCGTGATATTCGTGATCTTGCTCAGATCGAAGGATTAACGGCAATGCCGCAGCTTTTGACACTGATTGCTTCGCGCTCAGCCTCAAATTTAAATATGAGTGAGTTGTCACGCAGCACAGGGATTGCCTACGCGACGCTCAAACGCTATTTAGCGCTATTTGAGGCAACATTTTTGATATGCAAAGTGCCAGCATGGTCTACCAATTTGGGGGCACGTGTCACAAAAACCCCAAAACTTTATATTTGTGATACAGGTTTAATGGCAGCCCTACTTAATATTGATGCAAACCGGCTTTACGAAACACCAAACTTAATCGGCAGTTTTCTTGAAACATTTGTCATGATGGAGTTTCGTAAGCAAGCAACTTGGGCAAACACGCAAGTCACGCTATACCATTATCAAGATACGCAGCAAAATGAGGTGGACTTAGTATTAGAGGGGAGCGCCGGTGACATTATCGGCATTGAAATCAAATCTAGCACAACGATAGGTACAAATGATTTTAAAGGGTTGCGTGCTTTGGCACAAACCGCTGGCGAACGCTTTGTACGCGGCATCGTGCTATATAACGGCGTTCATCAAGCTGCATTTGGCCCCAATTTATTTGCTGTGCCAATAAGCAACTTGGTGGGGATTTAAATACGATGCCGAAATCACACTCCCCAAAAGCGTCGCTTTTGGGGAGTGTAATTTCGGCCCTTCATCTTTGAGAAATTACCAAAACAGGTATGACTAAGCCACCACCGTAATGATCAACGGTTTGCGTTTGGTTTCTTGGCTAACAAGACGGGCAAGAGCCTCGGTTGCGCGGGTTTTAACCACATCATCGCTTATGGCGGCGGTGACATCGGCCAATGTCTTGCCAACCGATTCAGCCAACTGCAAAATAAATTCTTGCGAATCTTTCATATGCACCCAACCGCGTGTGATGATTTCGGGGTCTTCTGACAGCGCCCCATCGTTGTTACGCCGAATCACTTGCATAATAAAACCTTCGCGTGACAACATTTCGCGATCGCGGATAACAACCGGACCGATATCGCCCACACGGCGGCCATCCACAAATACCCAGCCGCCTTTTAAGCGCTCAAATTGGCGGGCATTCCCATCTTGAAATTCAACCGGTGTGCCATTTTCGCCGACAAAAATATTGCTGGCGGGGATGCCAAGATCACGCGCTAAACGCGAATGGGCCTTGAGCATACGCAACTCGCCGTGAACAGGGATAAAGAATTTTGGGCGAATTAAGTTAATGAGCAATTTTTGCTCTTCTTGGCAGGCGTGACCCGACACATGCACACGGGCAATGGCAGGGTAAACCACATTTGCCCCACACTGAAACAAGCGGTTAACCGTGCGGAAAATGCTTTCTTCGTTGCCCGGAATGACGTTGGCCGACATTACGATCGTGTCGCCAATTTCAACATTCAGGGTCGGGTGACGGCCTTTGGCCATGCGCGTTAGCACCGAGCTGGGTTCACCCTGCGAGCCAGTCGCCATAATCGTTACGTCGCTGGGCTTCATCTTAATGGCATCTTCTAGCTTCACCAACATGCCGTCGGGGATCTTAAGATAGCCCATTTTTTGGGCCATTTTAATGTTATCGACCATGCTGGTGCCAGCCACAGCCATTTTTCGCCCATAAATTTCGCAAATATTGGCCACTTGTTGCACCCGCGATAACAATGATGCAAAAGTAGCTACAATCACGCGGCCCGGCGCATCGCGAAATACCAATTCGAGTGCGTGTTCGATCTCGCGTTCACTGGGTGTAAAGCCCGGGGTTTCGGCATTGGTGCTATCCGAAAACAGCGCCAACACGCCCCGATTCCCCAATTCGGCAATTTTTGCAAAATCAGAGGGTTTGCCATCGACTGGTGTTTGATCTAATTTAAAGTCGCCACTATGCACCACCAAACCGGCAGGCGTGGTGATACCCACCCCAACATTGTCTGGAATGCTATGACACATGCGGAAAAATTCGACCTTGAACGGGCCAACTTGAAAACTACCATTGGTTGGCACGGTGTTAATCGTGACTTTGTCGAGCAATTTGGCCGAGCGCAGCTTTACTTCGATCAACCCACAAGTGAGTGGGGTGGCATAAACCGGCACATTTGGGAAATCAGTCACCACATGCTCGATTGCACCGATATGGTCTTCATGACCGTGTGTGATGATGATCGCCTTTACTTGGTCGATACGATCTTTAAGATATTGATAATCAGGGATGACATAGTCGATCCCATGCATGTCGGACGCAGGAAACATGAGGCCAGAGTCGATCACGATGATGTTTTTGTCATATTCAAACATCATCATATTCTTACCAACCTCCCCAAGCCCGCCAAGCGGAAGCCATTTTAGGGGAAGAGACATATTATTTTATTTTCGATTTCGATTTTCGATTTTCGATTGCTAAATTTTATTGTTTGTCTGTCTTATGAACATATAAATTAAGACAGATACGGTTCCATTTTTGTTGCGAATGCAAATAAATTCGCGCCGATTTTGGAGTTAAATTTGTCGTGGCGAGAATGAGTCGCCAAAATACGTTAGGCTATAAATATTAATGTGCCTAAAAGTAGCCTATGATACCTGTCTTATCTGTCTCTCAGATAAAAGTGCGTTTTTGGAGCGGTTAAAATGTCGCTTCTGATCTTCATTGAAATCATTTGATGATCTTTGCAATACCAAGAAAAAGTGAAAATAAAGAAAATGCCGATTTCTGTATCACTCTATCCAACTACGTTTAATAGAGCAATACGGAAATCGGCAAAAACGTCTTGAGTGCAATTACACTTCACGCCAATATCTTGCGCCATCGCTGGTGCGGCGCAGTCGGCTTGGCAGGGTAATTTCTTCAATCAACGCCCGCCGCAATGTAACCGCGTCAATGCCATATAAACGCCGTTTGCGGGCATCGGGGTTTACCCAATCATCAATCAGTTGGGTAATTTCGCGTTCAGTATAGCTACGGTCCATAGCAATTTTATTGATGAGGTAAGCCAACACCATTTGCTGCTCTTTCAATTTGGTCGAAAAATGCGCCACACGACCTTGGTCATCTAAAAATGGCTGCACTTCGAGTGCCACCCCACGCAAAGCAGAGCAGCATTACGCAATGCTTTGGCTTGGGCAGCCATTACATTGGCTTGGGCATTATCGGGGCTAAACAATTGCGTTAATTTGGCACATAAGTCTTCGATGGCAGCCCCATTTAATTGATACAACTTATTGGTATCCCCAGCGCGACGCTCTTGCACCAATCGCGCTGCAACCAAGGTTTTAAGATGCCGCGACAGGTCGGGTTGGCTAAGCTCAAGTTTGTTAATGAGATCTTGCCCACGCACCTCACCTTCGGCGGCAAGCAATTCTAAAATACGCAAACGGCTCTCATCAGCCAAGGCCATGAGTGGGTTTAGCACCTCGGCACGAGTGATGGGGGTTTTGCGTGCACGGGTTTGTGCAGTTACC
The DNA here is from genome assembly GCA_018969115.1 of Chloroflexota bacterium. Classification (GTDB taxonomy): domain Bacteria; phylum Chloroflexota; class Anaerolineae; order J036; family Brachytrichaceae; genus AQU-03. The sequence goes on from JAGWYZ010000096.1 coordinate 5,783, forward strand.
GAGAGATTATTTTGATTATCTATTTATTTAATTACACGCATATTTGAATTTAAAATAAAATCACATTCTATTTTCTCTCTCGATAGTTCTGGATAAGTTCTGGATACCCCCAATACATCTTTTTTATTAGGCTAGTGTATCATCTCAAAAATTCGGGGTAAACCCCAAATTTTTGAGATGATACAGGCTACTCCGTAAAAATACATACTGGAATCAACCTGTAAAACCATCTACGATTTTTCCTAAACAACCTTATTTAGGCTAATTTGTAACAGCAACCGCACTAATATTGACCTCAAAAGTTTGAATGGGGGCAGCACCAGTCTCAAAGGGGCGGTAATAGATCATCTTAAGCTTGCCAGTGCCCAAGCCAGTCACATCAAACTTAAAGATAAATTTACCACCCGACCCGACTACGCCCAAATTGTCAGCTTGATACACATATGCCCCGTTTTGCTTGAGCAGATTTGTACTATCGGGTGCAACGGCCCAAATATACCCAGTGGCTGAGTTACCCTCTAGCGTTAGGTTAACCTGATTACTGGGAACAACAGTCAAAATTTTACCTGCATCAATCGCTGAAATATTCACAGCAGCGCTATCTGAGATAACCTTGCCATCCAAACCCATGTTAATAGGCACAGCTTGTCCATTTGCCACAAACGTCAGGGCATAGCCAGTCAGAATCACTGCTGGACATGGATTATTTGGCAAACATGTTGGCACAATCGGCAATTCCTGAAAATCAATAAGCGGCACAGTTCTACGATTAACACCAAATTGTTTTGCCGCAATCACACGGGCATTAATCACAATGCGGTTATATGAGACAAACACACCAAACTGACGCGGCATTCGAGAGGCCGAGCCATCGGCATTGGTATGGAACACATAGCGCCGCCCGCCATACAAAAAAGTAATTTTATAGCCCGGAGTAATGGCTTGCGCGCATAGTTCATTGGCGAGACCAAGCCCAAAACACGAATCGCTGAAATTGGTGGCCGTGGACGAAACAAGCCGAATGCTGGTGGCACGTTGGCCCAACATAAAGGCTAATTTTTGGCGCATAGTTGCAACCAGCGTCGTATCAGGCGCATCAACAGCCGCATGAGTTGGGCTTGTAACACCCAAGAGACTAATTAAAAACACTATTACGATCATTAAAAGCGATTTGATTTTTAACACAGTGCCCTAATCTTACCCGATAATAACCGATTTAACTTGATAAATTTTTTACAAAGTTATGAATTACGTATCTGGCAACTTTAAAACAAGCATTTTTGCGGCGCTTACCGTGCTCATCACAAGCTTAACGGCCTGCCATAGCAGCCCACAACCCCTTGCAACTGTCACCCAGCCACCCTCAGATCCCATCGCTACCACGCAACCATCGGCCAGCTCAACACCCATCCCCCCAACCACCACGCCACGCCCAACCCCAGCCCTCAGGCCAGACAGCAAAGTGATTAAATCACCCAATTGGTTTGATGAAGCGGTTATCTATGAGATTTTTCCGCGCAGTTTTTATGATACCGACAACGACGGTATCGGCGACCTAAACGGTGTGCAGCAAAAGCTCGACTATATACAAGCGCTAGGGGCCGATACCATTTGGCTGACCCCGTTTTACCCCAGCACCACTTATCACGGCTACGATGTCACCGATTATTTCAAGGTCAACTCCCAATTTGGCACACTCGATAACTTTAAGGCGCTGACAACTGAGCTAAAGCGCCGCAATATGCACCTGATCGTCGATTTTGTCGCCAACCATTCATCAGACAGTCATCCATTTTTTAAAGCCGCTTATAAAAATCCGGCCTCGCGTTACAGCCAGTGGTATCACTTTCGTGACAAACAAAACACCGTCTACGATTCATTTTTTGGTGTGCCAAACTTGCCCGATTGGAACACCGATAACCCCGATGTGCGTGAATATCTGATTAATTCGGCCCAATTTTGGCTTGATTTGGGGGCCGATGGCCTGCGTTGCGATTATGCGCTGGGGGTCGAAGCACCGTTTTGGGCCGAATTGCGCAGCAAAGTAAAGGCCAAACACCCCAATGCCGTTATTTTAGGCGAGGTATGGGATGGCGGGGCGCTGACGCTGAAGCGTTATTTCGAGGCAGGGTTCGATGCCTTATTCGATTTCCCTTGGTATCTCACCCTGACCGGCAACCCCGATCGCAATGGCGATGGGGTGCTCAATGGCAAACAACCTGCCACATTATTACAATCACCTTATCGTTTAATACAACGCGCCTACCCAAGCGGTGCCCAATTGGTGCGTTTTAGCAGCAACCACGACACCAACCGCATCGCCAGCGACAGCCTGAGTGACCCACGCCGAATGAAATTGGCCGCTGCGTCGGCCTTGCTCACCCCGGGCGTGCCCATGATTTATTATGGTGAAGAGATCGGAATGCGCGGCAACAAAGGCGAGGGGCCAGTGTATGATGAATTGCGCCGCGAACCGATGGATTGGTATGCCAACGAAAATGGCACCGGCATGACCCATTGGTTTAAGCCAACCAACCGTAATAACACCCCGAATGATGGTGTATCGGTGCAAGAACAAGAGGGCAAACCCGACAGCCTCTTATCGTTTTATCGCCTTTTGGCGCAATTGCGGGCGCAATATCCGTCGTTGCGGTCAAACGACTTTAGCGTTATCGAAAACGTCGGCGATTGTGACCAGTGTTTGGGGCTGTGGCGCTACGCGGCGGGCGAGGCGACCTTGCTCATCTTCAATTTTGGCGAAGCTGCGCAAAAAATCCCATTTGACCTTACAAGCGCATCTGCGCCAGCCCAAAGCAAACCCAAAGCCGTGCTAGGCGCGTTAGCAACCGACCTATCTCAGTTGCCACTTGAGCCTTGGGGCATGTTGGTAGTGGTGTGGAAATAACCCACCATCTGTTTTACAATACAGCCATGTTAGAACGCGCAAGACTCCTCCAACCCAAATTGGTGATGTATCGCCGGCATATTCATGCCCGCCCTGAGCTTGGTTTTCAGGAATTTCAAACCAGTCAATATGTGTCAGATCAACTCACGGCATTGGGGGTTGAGCACCAACGTGGCGTGGCAAAAACCGGCATTGTGGCCGTGTTGGGCAATGGCAATGGCCCAACCATTGGCTTACGCGCCGATATGGACGCGCTGCCCATTACCGAAACCAACGACTCGCCCTATAAATCGCAACACCCGGGGGTCATGCACGCCTGCGGTCACGATGCCCACACCGCCATTTTGTTGGGCGTGGCCGAATTGTTGGCAAAAGAAGAGATTAACGGCACCATCAAATTATTGTTTCAGCCCTCTGAAGAAGGCGGGGCCGACGATAAAAGTGGCGGCAAGCTGATGGTGGATGAAGGCGCACTGGATGATGTGGAGATGGTATGGGGCTTACACGTCGGCAGCGGTGAAACCAGCGGGGTTGTTTCGGTCAGCGATGGCCCAATTACCGCAGCAGCTGACTCATTTAGTGGGTCAATATTGGGCGTAGGCGGTCACGCCGCCTTTCCACATCGCTCACTCGACCCCATTTGGCTAGCATCGCAAGTATTGCCAGCTGTGTATGGCATCATCCCTCGGCGCATCGACCCAGCCCTCAAAGCCGTCATCACCATCGGCACCATTCACGCAGGCACTGTCAATAATGTCATTCCAATGAAGGTCGATATGAGCGGAACCATTCGCTCATTTGAAGCAGAAGTGCGGGCACAATTACACGCCGGGCTAGAGCAAGCCTTCTCAATTGCGCGCACAATGGGGGGTGACTACACCCTCACCCACCCTTATGGCTACCCGGCTACCATCAATGACAAAGATGCCGCCCAATTTATTCGCAGTGTGGCCCAAGATTTGATCGGCAATAATTGGGTGCAAGAGGCGCACCCCATGATGGCAGGCGAAGACTTTGCCTATATGGCACAAAAAGCACGCGGCGGCTTTATCGGCCTCGGCGCGGCCATTGGCGACAAACCCCGCCCCCATCACCACCCCGATTTCGATATCGATGAATCCGTTCTCAGCACCGGCGCCGCCATCATGGCCGAAACCGCCCGTCGCTATTTGAAACGCTAGAGAAGTAGCAGGTAGCAAGTGGCAGGTGGCAAGTGCTAAGAATCTGTGCGTATGATGCGCGGCAAGCGTATGTTGGGCCGAGATTCTGTAACGGTGCAAGATTACTCGCGGCGCTGCGGCTCCTTCAGAATCTGATCGTTTACGAACAAATGTACGACGGCAAAGCGTGAAAGAATAGGCGCAATATGATAGATAACCTCGAATGGGCAAAAGAACAGTGGGGAGAATGCAAACTCAACAACGTATTACGCACCGCACGAGCCGTTGAAATAGGGCAACATATGGTGATAAAGCCTGAAGCCAGTCTGCCCCAACAACTGGCATCACCCGACAAACTGGCAGCAGCATATCGCTTAATAAATAGTCGTCGAATCACAATGAAACAGCTACTTGAGCCACATCTGAGACATACATTAAGCGCAGCGGCTAAGAAAAAAGTGGTGTTGTTTATTCATGATAAAACGATGTTAGATTTCACTACACACCAACACACCAAAAACTTAGGCGGCATAAGCTGTTATAAAGGTCAACATGGACTAATCATGGGGAGTGTATTGGCAGTCGAAGCAGACCAACGACACGTTTTGGGCTTAGGTTACGTTGAAATGATCGTGCGGTCAGAAAAAAGAGGTGGCCTAGATCGAGAAAGAAGACACAAGGGGACAGAAGGCCGTGTATGGGAAAACGGGGTGAAAGCGATAGGAGGAAATCCTCATGAGTCAAGCCAATGGATTAATGTAAGTGATCGAGAGAGCGATATCTATGAACATATGCGAAGTTGTCAGGAACATGGGATGGGATTCGTGCTACGAGCCAAGGTCAATCGTGCATTAAATCAAGATACCGAAACGCGATTGTTAGATTATGCGCGTGGTTTGCCGGCCAATGAAAGTTACCCGGCTTATGAGGTAGAAGTAGATGCAAGCAGCAAGCATCCGAAACGAAAAGCCAAGCTAGTGGTGAGCTGGAGTGCGGTAGAAATTAAAGCGCCGCAATCAGCCATAGAACAACAGCCCATCGTAGCGTGTGTAGTGCGTGTATGGGAAGTGAATCCGCCAGCCAATGTCGAGGCGGTTGAATGGATTTTACTTACGAGTTTGCAGGTGCAAAGCGCGGAAGATGCAAAACGTGTGATCAGTTACTATGAATGCCGTTGGATGATTAAAGATTTTCATATGTGTCTAAAGACGGGGTGCAAAGTTGAAAGCAGCCAATTGGACGATGGGCGAGACTTACAAAACCTACTCGGTTTTGCGTTACCGATCGCGGTTCATTTGCTACAAATGCGACAGATTGCACGCAATGCACCAGACCTCCCAGCCCAGCAAGTGGTTGATCCGGTGATGTTACGTTTGATCATGGCACGGTTTAGAGTGTCTATCACTATTGCAGTGAGTGAATTTTGGTTGTTGGTTGCGCGTTTGGGCGGTTATGTTGCCAATCCGCGTCAGCATCCGCCGGGTTGGCGCACGATTTGGCGCGGTTGGCAACAGCTCTTGCTTTGGGCTGAGGGTGCTCGGTTGATTCAAGATGATTCCTGAGCATGCACAAATGTTCGTAAACGATCAGTCCTTCAGAATGACAGCCTTAATCGGGCGGTTGCCTACTTGCCCAAATTGACTAAAGAGGCTACTCTTGTGCCGATCAACTCGGTCGCCTTCATCAGTTGTTGATGAGAAAGTCCAGCGTCCATCTAAAAAGTAAAGCGTGCTATGCATAAAAATTTTCGCCTTCGCTCCATTCCCGATAGTCACCGTGATGAAAACGTGCGTAATTCTTGTGCCTTCGAAAACATCTTTATTTTCTTATTCAACTTTGCAACTAATTCGCTATGGCTACCTCACTTGACAGCTTCGTATATCAGTTTAATCAAGCACTAGACGAAGAAATAAAACAAGCAAAACATAAACATACTGCGCCTGTCATAGCCGTGGGCGGAATTTATCTGGGTAAGAAATCGGAATACCTATACGTGTTTACCTGTGACTCCGAAGTGCGGATACTTGACGGCTCACCCATAGAGGTCGAGTATCGCGGCAAGCGACACGAAGGACACCTGGTTTCGTCACACGGTTTCGACCTTGTTATCGGTGTCGATGAACATTTGGGCGATTCCCTCGATGAGATCCGACTGTATGCCCGACCCTGGTTTCTCCTGGAACAACTCCAATTGCGCTTGGGTGCAATCCCCACTCTTGGCAGTGATGCCAGAAACCCGGTGTTACTTCGGATGCTGCGTGGGCACGATGCGATGGGTGTGACCCGGCAGCCCGCCCACGCAAATCGTTGGCTGCCGCCCAACACTCTAAATCCACTGCAAAACAAATCATTGACAACCATACTTGGCCAAGACCTGTCCTTCATCTGGGGCCCGCCCGGTACAGGCAAGACCAGGACGCTGGGTGTTGTGGCGGCCACCCTGCTGCAACAGGGCGAATCCGTATTAATTGCTGCCCACAGTAATACTGCTGTTGATGTTGCCACACTTAACACCGCCCTACATTTGACCGATCAGGCAATCTATCTTGATGGCAAATGTATCCGCGCCGGCATTCCGATTCTGTCTGAGGTGAATAATTATGAAATGTTGTCATCCCGTACTATCATGGCACAACGACAACCAAAGCTAATCCAAGAGCTTGAGTCCTTGGAAAAGCAAAAAGCCACCCTCCACAAACAGCTTAGCCAAGCAAAACTAACCCTAACCGAAAAAGACGCGATTCCGGACCAACTGAACCAGATTAAGCAACAACGAAATCAAATTCTCGAGCTGATTCGAGCGGCTGAAAAAGTGCTGTTGACAGATGCAAAACTCGTCATCGCTACCCTCTCCAAAGCCGCCATCGACGACAGCATTTATGCGCGGACATTTGACAACGTCATACTCGATGAAGCAAGTATGGCCAGTATTCCGCAGGCTGCTTTTCTGGCCAGTCTAGCCACTAAACGTGTCGCCATTTTTGGCGATTTCAAGCAATTACCGCCGATTAGTCTAGCCGAAACACCCAAGGCCGTGCAGTGGCTTTCGACCGATATTTTTCAGCACGCCAGGATTGCTGAGGCCGTTGCCCAAGGACGAGAAGATCGTCGTTTGGTCATGCTGCGCGAACAATACCGTATGCACCCAGATATCAGCCAAATCATCAATCAACTATCCTACTACAAGCGGTTGACGAATACAGTCGAGGTTGTCAATAACCAAGGCTTTATTGCGAGTATTGCGCCCAGCTCACAGAAAGCCGTGCTCACCATTGACACATCCAACCTGAACGCCTTCTGCTTCAGCGAGGCCTTTGGCGGAAGTCGATTCAATATCCTTACAGCCCTGATGTGCGTTGCCCTTGCCCGGGAAGCAATTCGCTCCAGTGGAAAACCGCATCCGGACGGGCAAAACCCGGTTGCCATCATCACGCCATATAACGCCCAGGCAAGACTCATCAATCGTTTATTACGCGACACAAAATTAAGCCAGCAGGTGCGGGTTGCTACGGTTCACAAATATCAAGGCTCTGAATGCGATATGGTCATTTTTGATGCCGTCGAAGCCCCCCAAAAACGTCCCGGCAAATTGTCAACTGGCGATATGGAAAGCACTACTGCGCGTCTGATGAATGTGGCAGTCAGTCGTGCCAAGAGCAAGTTCATCGCCATCGGGCATCTTGACTATTTGCATCAAAATCTACCCGATAGCGCCATGACAATTACGTTTGATCTTATGAGTTCTAAAGGCACATATACCAAAATGGACTGGCAATCCTGTGTCAATCTCATATCCGCATTGGGCACCGTATTCCCAACCCGGCGAATTGCCGACCAAAGCCTCGTAAACGCCCTAGAAAAAGCAACTGAGGAAATTGCAATCGTTTGGCCACAAGCCCTGTCGCAGCAAAGTTTCCAAGTGCATATGTTAAAAATGCGTGCGGCTAGCGGGACCAGAGTCTACGTGGCTGCGCCTCAGCCAGATAATCAGCAGCATCCAGTCTCGGCAATCGTATTTCTCAAAGCCAAATCAAACATTCGTTCTGGCTTGGTTGCAATTGATCGAAAATCACTTTGGCTGTTTACTGACCCAAATGATCCAAATGCAGGCGCAATCCATATTCAACACACCGAAATGATTAAGACACTCTACGGTTTGATCGAGCTGGTGCCCCCTAACACCATCAAGATTCCGATCCAGACCCCAGAGATCTTGGCTGACAATGGCTTATACGGCAATTGTCCAAACTGCAAATCACCGTTGACCCACGCCGACAATGAATATGGCGGTTTAAGTGTATGCTGTTCTAATCCAGCCTGCAACCACCGCCGCCGTTTTCTGCCCAACGATGCCACCGTCTTAGCCCGCTTAACCGGCAAGGTGTGTGAAAAATGTGGTGGACCCGTTGAAGGCAAACAAAGTTCCAGCGTGTTTGTTGGCTGTGCTAACTTCCCAACCTGCACCTGGAAGCGACGACTAAGCTGGTTGCAGTAACTTGTTCGCTGGGCAGGTGGACACCGAGCAAACAATACCTGCTAACAGCACCAGTAGCTGGCAAAACTATATTTCATGTAAAATGTTCTTATTGGCTGCTCGATATTAGTAGAAGAGGGTTACAGAAATGAAGAAAACACACGTATACGTACTAGATGAATATGGATTCGTCACCGGGGAGAAACGAAATACGTTTGCTGCACCTAGATCGAATCAAATTCCCCCAGGAGTCCACACTCGCAGTATGAATCCAATCAAGGCGAAGCTTGATAAGCCAGACTCCGATCGAATGGTCCCCAAACAGCCAGCTGTGACCCGGCATATGCCCAATCGATCCAAACCATCACCTGAATTGTCCCGCCCAGTCAGGCACAATCGCATTGACCTAGTCAAATGTCCTAACTGTATGGCTTCAGTTCGTCCTGATCGTCTGGAAAAGCATATTCAGACAAAATTAGGACTTACGCGAATACTACCTGAGAGATAAAAACGGCGACAAAAAAGAGCCAAAATAGAGGACAATGTGGGGTATGTTAGCAACAGTGACACGCGCAAGTTATTGCGAATTTTTG
>JAGWYZ010000392.1 GCA_018969115.1 Chloroflexota bacterium
ACATCACCAACAGGGACTACAGCTTTGCCAAATGCCAGTCTGGCGGCAGCCACCCGCCCAATTTCAAACGCCGCCCCAGTTCCCACATCCCCATCGGCTGCCACAAAACCAGCCGCAGCCACAGTGCCGCCAGCTACAGCCCTTACCCCTGCCGCCACCACTGGCGATGCACGAATAAAAATTAGCTTGTCATCACTTGGGCAGTTACAACTTGAGCGAATCGTCATTTCGAATGAAGGCGATAATATTGATTTGAAAGATTGGAAAATTTCGAACCAACGCGGTATCAATTACAAATTTAAGAATGTTGTCATCTTTAAAGATAGTTTTGTTAACCTAAATAGCACGGCTGGGGCAGATTCATCGACTGATATTTATATGGGACGCACCGATGCTGCATGGAAATCAGGCGATATCATTACTCTTGAAGCCAATGATGGGCGCAAAATTGCAACATTTGAGGTGAAATAAGCAGCCAACACCGAAAAAGATTGCTTAAGCCACAATTTGATGAAGGTACAAAACACGTTTGGCGGTGAAGTATTCATATAAAGCCGATTTTTAATTTGTTAACAGTAAAAATTATATTGATCAGAGCGCCGTCAAAGATGACGGCGCTCCGATTTTTACGGTATTTATCTTATCATTTGGCTTCACAAATTTTTTACAAGCATGTGGTTTTTGTGCTTATTTTCTCCATTAGTTCTCCATAACTTTGTCCTATTCTAAAAACACAACCAGTGAAGCAGTGACGACAAACAAAACAAAACAGAAATCGCCGCTGCACATAAAAAGAAAGGAAAAAGTTAAAATGAACAGCAAAATTAAAATCGGTGGACTCGCAGTGATTAGCGCTGCACTTGCAGGTGTCCTGGCCTTTGGTTCGGGCGTAAATGCCCAAACCCCAAGCCCAACCGCCACCCCCAATAGTAAACACCTAGCCCAAGGGCAGCAACGCCCCGGTGGGCGCGGTGGTCCAGGTGGTATGATGATCGGCAATCGTCCCAACTCACCCCATGCCATTGCAGCCAAGGCGCTCGGCATCACCGAAGATGCCTTGCGAACTGAATTACAGGCTGGTAAAACGATCGCAGATGTGGCAACCAGCAAAGGCGTAGCCTTGACAACCATCTCAAACGCCATTCTGGATGCCCGAAAAGCCGACTTAGCCAAGGCCGTAACCGATGGGAAGTTGACCCAAGCCCAAGCAGACCAGATCTTAGCCAACGCACCGACCCGTATTAACGATTTGTTGAATGGTAAAGGCTTTCAAGGTGGCCCCGGCGAGCCGAGTGGCCCACGTGGTGGTCATTTTGGTGACCCCGTCAATGCCCCACACGTCATTGCCGCCAAATTGTTGGGTTTAGATAAAGCCGCCTTACGCACCGAATTGCAAGCTGGCAAGACCATCGCCGACCTCGCAACCAGCAAAGGCGTAGCCCTGACGACCATCTCAAGCGCCATTCTCGATGCTCAAAAGGTCGACTTAGCCAAAGCTGTGACCAATGGCAAGTTGACCCAAGCCCAGGCTGATCAAATGTTAACCGATGCGCCAACTCGCATTAACGACATGTTGACAGGCAAAGCCCCCGCTGGTCGCCCACAAGGTGGCCCAGGTGGGCATGGCAAACAGGCTGGCAAAGGCCCAGCAATGGGGCGACAAGCCGGTGAGCAAGGGCAGCAACACGGTGGCCCTCGTGGTGGCGCACAAATTGGCAACCCCGCCAATGCCCCACATGCCATCGCCGCCAAATTATTGGGTTTAGATGAAGCTGCCTTGCGCACCGAATTGCAAGCTGGCAAAACCATCTCAGATGTGGCCGCCAGCAAAGGGGTGGCGCTCGATACCATCGCAACAGCCATTCTCGATGCCCAAAAGGCCGACGTAGCCAAGGCCGTGACTGATGGCAAATTGACCCAAGCTCAAGCCAACAAGATTTTGGCCGATGCCCCAGCCCGCATCAACACAATGTTGACCAAAGCCCATGCCCAGCGCGGCCCGGGTGGCCCACGTGGCAACGACACACAAATACCCAAGCCAACCAGAACCCCAGCACCACGCACCGGTGGCAGCAACGGCTAAACGGCTAAGCTAATATCGCACTGATGAGGTAAGCTTTACCTCGAAGATCAGATCAATTAATTCTAAAAATACAATATGCCGATTACACACTCTGTCTTGCCAAGCAATGCTTGGCAAGACAGAGTGTGTAATCGGCGAAAACCGTTAACGCTATCTCTCTATAATCAAAACAATTCGTTTCAAAATCATGTCACAACGCATCCTAATCGCCGACGACGACGCACAAATTGTGCGCTTGGTCAAGTCATACCTTGAAAAAGACGGCTTTGCCGTGCTTACGGCCTTTGATGGCGAGCAAGCCTTGCA
>JAGWYZ010000393.1 GCA_018969115.1 Chloroflexota bacterium
CCGCACCGCCCCAATGATGCCCTCTTCGCCGGGCACATTTAATCGTGGCGGCTTTATCAACGGCAGCCAAATTTTCGAGCCACGCGAATCGATTGCCCTGACCGCCAAATGGCTGGTGAAGGTGCGCGAAGAAGTGGGCAGCGAAGTAACGCTCGGCATCGACTACCATCATCGCCTGAGTGTGGCCGAAACGGCCTCATTCTGCCAACGGATGCCCAAAGGCACACTTGACTTTTTGGAAGAGCCAATACGCGATGAAACGCCCGAAGCATATGAGGCACTGCGCCGCATGACCGATGTGCCATTTGCCATTGGCGAAGAATTTGCCAGCAAGTGGCAATTTTTGCCCTATATCGAGCGCGACATCACCCAATTTGCAAGAGTCGATATTTGCAATATCGGCGGCTTTACCGAGGCGATGAAGGTGGCAGGCTGGGCCGAAGCCCACTATATCGACCTAATGCCACACAACCCGCTGGGGCCGGTCTGCACCGCAGCCACCATTCACATGGCCGCCGCCGCCGCCAATTTTGCGTGGCTAGAGGTGCGCACCACCCAAACCGAAAACTTGTATTATGGTGACAAAGGCATTAATGATGCCGATGTATTGTTTCCAGTGCAACCGCGTTTGGTCGGTAATTCGTTCCCTGTGCTTGACACACCCGGCCTCGGCATCGAGATCGACGAATCAGTAGCAACTGGGCAAGAATGGAAGTATTGGGAAGCGCCACATTGGGTACGGCGTGACGGCTCGGTGCAAAACTGGTAACCACAAAATTAAAAAGCATAGTGCCAAAATAAACATGCCATCAGACTCTACAAGTCTGGTAGCATGTTTATTTTGGCTAAAGCCGCCCCAATAAAGCCCTATAGCCCATGCTGGCCCTTGCAACTGAATAAAATTGGCTCAATTTGATCATTTTTTTGCCTAAATTGAGTACTTTGCAATCTGTGAAATAAACACCCATTTCATGAAGATTGAAAGCAAAGTTGTAACTGTTGGTGTTAAATCACGCACAGACTCACAAGGCGCAAACATGTCAAAAGCCATCAAATTTTTAACTTATCTATTAGCTGGTGTCGCAATATGAGTGCTGATTGCCGCAATCGTAATTTATATATTAAATCCATATATTGAGTGAGCACAAAATTAACCAGAGCTATAGCACTCCCAATTGAGGGGATGTGACAAAATTGTGCTCATAGTTTTTGAATATTTTTAATATAAAAAATTTAAAATATTAAACAATTTGACAGCTGCTTACCGTAATATTTAGACTTAAAATACCCTCCTCATGAGTACACCTATCACCCTCTCACAAACCGACAAAACCGTCCAAACCATTGGCAAAATTGCGGCGATCTTTGGCTTATTGACACTGGTTTTGCAGTTTTACATCAACGTCACCAATTCGTTTAACGCTGGCAAAGGCATGTTAAACGCGATTGAACAATTTATCAGTTTCTTCACCATCACCACCAACATCTACGCCACCCTCACCTTGGCCGCACATGGCAGGGCCAATCTCAATAGCAAATTCTGGCGCTTTTTTCGCCACCCTTCCAATCTCACCTCGGCAGCCGCTAGCATCATGGTGGTATGTTCAATCTTTCATTTTGTGCTACGCAATCCCGCCGGTTTGCAAGGGTTAAATTATTGGGTTGATCTGGCTTTGCACTATATCAACCCTTTTCTCACCGTCATATTTTGGTGGCTGGCGCTGCCACGTGGCAATAGCGGTGTTAATCGCAAAAGTTGGGGCTATTTACTGTGGTATCCGCTCTATTACCTCATTTATGTGTTTGTGCGCGGCACAATTGTCAATTCATACCCTTACTTTTTCATCAATGTCAACAATTTGGGCTACCCGCTCGCTTTTCGTAATGCCGGCGGCATCACATTGTTGCTCATCAGCCTTGTTTTGTTCTTTTCGCTCATCAATCGTATCGCAGGCCGCAAAATAAATCGTTAATAAAAAATTTTTACAATTTTGATCTTGACAACCTTGAAACATCGGATATACTATAAGATAGTGATTGTTGAAACGCTACTGCATAAAGAGTTCCTCACCCAAGCGGTGAGCAATATCTGTACGCTGTTGTTTATATAAACAAGCCCCAATTATGGTTTAAATTAACCCATAATTGGGGCTTTTGTGTTTTTAACGAAAAAACAAAAAACGGAGAATTTTATGAAGCAAAATGTCACCATAACGATAAACGGGGTTACACATACCCGTGAGGTCGAACCGCGTATGCTGCTTGCCAGCTTCATCCGCGACCATGTCGGCCTAACTGGCACCAATATTGGCTGTGACACCAGCCAGTGTGGGGCTTGTACAGTACATATTGATGGACAAGCTGTAAAAAGCTGTACCGTGCTAG
>JAGWYZ010000394.1 GCA_018969115.1 Chloroflexota bacterium
AAAACCAATGCTCTCAACGCTCAACCCTCTACTCTTTGCTACAAACTTGAATGCTTTTTCTTCCATCCATTCCCAAACTTGATACAACGGCTATGCAACGTGCTGCGGCACGTCAAAACACATTAACCAAACCCAACGGCAGTTTGGGGCGATTAGAATCACTGGCGATTGGGTTAGCAGGTATGCAGGGATATGAAGGACCTCAAATTCACCTCCCCTATATTATTGTGATTGCGGGGGATCATGGCATCACCCGCCAAGGCGTGAGCGCATACCCAGCCGAGGTCACGCCACAAATGGTGCTTAATTATTTGCGTGGTGGGGCAGCAGTCAATGTGTTAGCACGACATGCTGGGGCACAGATGATAGTGGCAGATTTTGGAGTTGCGGTAGATATGCCAGCCTATCCTGCGCTTGTATCACAGAAAATAGCCTATGGCACACGCGATTTCTCAGTCGAACCGGCTATGACTGAAGCACAGGCCGAACAAGCCATTGCCCAAGGCATTTCTTTGGCAAATCGCGCCATCGACGAAGGAGCTGATTTAATCGTGCTGGGCGATATGGGCATCGGCAATACCACCGCTTCTGCCGCCATGATAGCGGCCTTAACAGGCAAACCTGCTGCCGATGTAACTGGGCGTGGCACGGGGGTTGATAATGTTACTTGGAAACGCAAAGTAGCACTGATTGAACAAGCTTTAATCACTTATCAACTTCATTTGCCGCCCTACGATCTACATTCTGAGACCGAAAATATTCCATTTGGCTTAAATTTATTGCGCCATGTGGGTGGTTTTGAAATTGGTGGTTTGTGCGGGGTGGTGTTGGGTGCAGCCTCAAGGCGCGTGCCTGTGTTGGTTGATGGGGTGATCACAGGCGCCGCCGCGCTATTGGCGACAATGTTAGTCACAAATGCGCGTTATTATCTTATTGCCGCCCATCTTTCAGTTGAGCCCGGGCATCGCGCGGCCTTAGCCCATTTAGGTTTAACACCCTTGCTCGATTTAGAGTTGCGGCTTGGCGAGGGCAGTGGCGCAGCGCTCGCCATCCCGCTCGTCGTCGCCGCATGTAAAGTGCTCAACGAAATGGCGACCTTCTCCGAAGCCGGAGTCTCAAATAATGGTTAATGGTTAATTGAAGATTATTCATTGCTCATGATTCATTACTCATCAACCATTAACCATTAACCATTAATACTATGACCCCTTACACACGACATCTTTTTATTTGCACTGGGCAATATTGCGACCCAATGGGCGAAGCACAAGCTTTGTATGACAAATTGCCACATATGTTAGGCGAGCTTGCGCGATATCGCAATCCCGAACGGGTCAAACGCGGCATATGCCCATGCCTTGGGGTGTGCCAAAACGGCCCAATTGTGGTGGTTTACCCTGATGGGGTGTGGTATCAACATGTTGATGAGGTGGGTCTCAAACGCATTGTCGATGAACACCTAAAAGGTAATAAACCCGTAGAAGATTTGGTTTTTCATCGGTTGGTAGCAGCCGATGATGAGACAACAATAACCGAATAAACTAGATTGAGTGCCATAGTCGCAGAAATATGGCACTTAAAATTTAAAAATATGTCTGAGAACACTGAATTACTTTCAACCGACGAAGCCAAAGCCAAACGCACTGAAGCGCGTCAAAACCGTAAAAAGAAAGGGCTAATCATTGTCAATACCGGCAACGGCAAAGGCAAAACAACCGCTGCCCTTGGTATTTTGTTGCGGGCGTGGGGGCGCGATATGCGTATCGGCGGCATTCAATTCTTTAAGCACGAAACTGCCAGCTTTGGTGAGCTAAAAGCGCTGAAAAAAATGGGCGTTGAGCTAACCCCGATGGGCGATGGCTTTACGTGGACAAGCAAGGATTTGGACGAAACCCAAGCCAAAGCGCTGAATGGCTGGGAAGTCGCCAAACAAAAAATTGCCAGCGGTAATTATGACATCTTTTTACTCGATGAATTTACTTATGTGATGTCTTTTGGCTGGATTGCCCCCAAAGTGGTAATCGAATGGGTAAAAATGAACAAACCACCAATGCTGCACCTCATCATCACTGGCCGTCAAGCCCCACCTGAATTGGTCGAGTTGGCTGATTTGGTCACCGAAATGACGTTGGTCAAACATCCATTTCAAGAGCAAGGCATTTTGGCCCAACCGGGTATTGAGTTTTAGCTATGAGCCGTGAGTGAAAAGCTCATGACTTACAAAGAAAAAGCGCTGACTGAATCGCGCCCTAAGACCAGTAACATGCAAACACCTAGCGCTGTTCCGAATGGCAGACCAATACAATTGATTACTCTAGTTTTCGCTAAAAACAGCCTTTTGAGCACGAGCTAAGGCAAGGGCCGGATGATAGCCAGTAGG
>JAGWYZ010000395.1 GCA_018969115.1 Chloroflexota bacterium
ATGATAAATAGTACGCCAACACCGATGGGCAACAGCCAATTGATGAGGTTGATTCCCCCAAAACTGCGGGTTTTGTCGGGCGTTTCTAAAATCAGGGTGATGCCATTCTTTTCGCGGGTCTGAATTTCGGGTGGTAAGTTGCGCAATAAGGTCGATTTTGCAAATTGCTCAAAGGCACGAATGGCATTGCGGTCAGGCGCTTTTTCTAAAAAAATTAACTCGGCACGGCTGCTTTTGGCAAAATCAGGCGCTAATTTGAAGTAGGCGATGAGGGTTTTATTGGTTAGGGCGGCGTTGGCTGTTTCTTCATTCGCATAGGCTACAACCGGGTAAGGTGTGTTTGGGGGCGAAGTTGCATCATGCAGGGCATTGCTGGGGTCGATATAGCCGATGGTGCCGCGATTCGAAGCCTCGATTGAGGTGTAAGTGACAAAAATGATGATGGCGATGATCATCAACATAATTAAGGGCATGAATAACGCGCCGATGAATGATTTTCGACGCACATGCCGAATATATTCTCGCTTTGCAATTAACCCCGGTCGCCACATATGTTGAATGATACTCTGTAATTATCGGTTGATTGCTGGTTTTATTGTGCGCAAGGCCACCACCCCAGCCAAAGCGCGAAAGGCGGCACAAATAAACAAAGCGAGGCCGATCGAGAGGCCAGCATCGATAAAGGCCGACATGATGAGCGGTGCGGCAAAAATGGCAATATTGATGGTGGTGGTGTGCCAGCTTACATAGCCCTCATACATATTTTCGGGGGCACAATCGACCAATAGGGCGTAGCTGCTGACTTGGAACATAACGGAGGCAACCCCAGCGATAAAGCCAGCCACCCATGTGATGGCTAAGTTTGGCGCAATTGCCAAAATAATGAGCTGGGCGGCCAAGCCGATGGCCGATGCGCCAAATACTTTGGCATTACCCCAACGTTGAATGAGGCGGGGGGTGATGAGGCCGAACAAAGCCAGTGCGGCCCAAAAGATGGCTAAATACCAGCCAAAATCGGCGTTGCTGGCGTTAAGCACCCGCACCATTTGCAAGGTGATGAGTGGGCCACCGGCATTGATCGCTGAGTGGATGAGCAAAGAAATGAGGATGTAATGCCATGCTGGCTTATAGGCACGCAATTGTGCAAAGCTGATATTTTGGCGTTGGGTTACTTTACTGGGTGCGGGCGCGGGCTTGGTCATTAATAACGCCACCCAACTTGCCATTACCAAGATAAATGACAAAATACTGACCACCCAATAGTTTGTAGGCTGTGAAAATGCATCGAGCAAGGCCGCAAGAAGCGGGGTTGTGATACACATGCCAAGCCCAAGCATTGTCCATCGCAAGCTGACCAATTTGCCCACGCGGTCGGGTAAGGTCATGCGTGGCAAATAGGCGGTGAAGGCAAAGTTGGCGAAACCCGAAAATAAGCTAAGTCCAATAGTTGCGAAGACGATAATTTCGGCCTGATAGTTGGGCAAGAGTAATGCTAATGGAATGACAAAACATACAAAACGCCAAACGAGGCCGGGCAGCCCATAAGAAAAGCGGTAAGTGGGCACTCGGCGTAGCCAAGCTGGGCCAAAAATTGCCCCCAATGTCACCACAAGCGCTGAGCCAGAGGTGAGCAAACCCAACAGCAATGATGATGCACCCAGCCGCGTGACTAAGACGGGCGCATATTGGGTGATGAGCACGATAAACGGCGTTGCAAAGAGAATATCGACAGCGTTGAGTCGTTCATTGCGTTGGGCTTGTGAAAATGAAATCATAGCAAAGGATGAAGGATAAAGGATGAAGGATGAAGAATGAAAGTAAATTTCATCCTTCATCCTTCATCCTTTATCCTTTATTTTCAAATGCTTCTGCCGTCCAAGGCAGGGCTGGTTTAAAAAAGTGTTCGTAAATGGCTTTGGCGTAAACCCGAATTTCATATTGGGCTTCTTGGGGCAGGCGCAGGCTGAGAAAATGCATTAAGTTGTGAGCATCGATACTGCCAATACAGGTGTAGTAATTGCTCCAAGCCGGCAGAAACAATCGCGCTTGTTCACGTGCAACACCCATTGCCAATGCTTTTTGATATAACTGATAACTTTTGTCGTAATGGGCCAGCAATTCGTTGGTCAATTCTTGGTTTTCATCGAGTTCAAGTTGGCCTAGGCTGGCTTGCTTGTTCGATGGCGATTGTTTTCGCCAAACATCTGGCACATAAAAGTCGCTTTCGTCAAATTCAACATATCGTCCTGACGAAAAATTGAAAGACCAGGTCCTGTGGCGTACCCATTGCCAAAAGGTTACAACTGGGGCATGAATGCGAAATTTGAAAGAGACTTGCTCGAAAGGTGAGGTATGCCGATTTTTGATGAGATACATCAAT
>JAGWYZ010000396.1 GCA_018969115.1 Chloroflexota bacterium
GTATAGCCCTGCCCAATTAGTTGATTTAGACGTGCCCGATGATCCTTTGACTTTGCTGGGTTTTTCACCTAAAGTGTCAATCTAACTTTGTGACTTTTTGAACCATGCCCAAATATTACAAAAAAATAACACAAATAAAGTACGGGTGGCTATTATGGTGTTGGCAATTGCGCTAGCTCGCTAATACAAGGCGTGCAGTTTTACCACAATGCTGCCAACGATGCCTTTGTGCCGGGCTTAATGCGTGTGCAACTTGGCGATTATCACATTCGTGATATTGAATTTAGCGCAGCTATTGATATCGACAGCAACAAAACAGGCAAAGACTTGAGTGAGGGGCCAGAATTTCGCATCGCACCTTGGCACAGTTATTTGTTGATCGTGGGGTGCGGACAGCCCTCATTCAGCCGTGGTAATGATTGATGCGATGCGTTGTGCCAAAATTACGCTCGATCGTGGCATCGGTGGGGCGCTGGCTATTTAGTTGTTTTATGAAATCACGACCTGAGCAATATATCGATGATGTGTGCAAGTGCAAGGTCGAGGAATTTATTAGCAAATAGATTTGGCAAAATTAACGTCGAAATCATGCTGTTAATAGGTTCGCTCTGCCAACCCATTAACAGCATGATTTCGGCAAAAAATTGTTTTAAGAAACGCCGTCTTAGAAAATAAAAGACAAGACAAACATACCGGCTAACAAAACCAATGCCAACACGCCGGTCTTTTTTAAATCGCCCAACACCTCGCCATATTCAGCTTCCCAATTGACAGTTACATTTTTGACAGAAGATGTATTTCGGGATGGGGCAGCGGCAATCCGCACAGGGGTGCTTGTAGCCAATGCTGGGCTGGCACTCGTGCCATTATTCGATATATTTGTGATGGTATTAAATGCCGAAGCTGGCAAGTTAGGTCGTCGTGATTTTTTTGACATACGCGGGATAAATCTTACCACGATCACAAGTACAAATTACTCATTCTGCTCTTTTTGCTTGCGTTTACGGCGCAATAATTCAGCAGCCGTAGCCGCCGATTGTGGCTGTTTGGGGGCATCAGGCTTTTGTAGCACAGGTTTTTGCACCGCCGTGTTTTCATTTTCAATCAACGGTGATGACACAAGTTGGGCACTTTGTGCTTGGATACGGGCACGATTCGCCGCCGACAGATCTGGCGCACGTGGCGCGGCCACACCTTGCGCGGCATTTAAAGCACTTTCGGCGCGGGTTTTAGCCGTCATCAAACGTGGCAAGGGTCGATCAGAGGTCGCCCCCACCCCAGCCAAAGCCGTTGTTGGACGGGCAGCTTTATCAAGCTTAAACAATTTGCGCAAGCTAGTTCCCACCCGCCGCACACCAATATCGAATGGCAACAGCAAGGTGGCCAACATCATCAAAAATGGTGATAAGTCGGTGCGAGATGCCGCAGCCGGTGCGCTCAATTCAAAGGCTTGCGCTGGTGAGGCCAGCAATTCGCCCCCACCCAAAGCCGACCACGTTTTAAGCAAATCTTCACCATTGACATTGGCGGGAGAATATTCGTTTGAATAAGGCTTAACATAAGCAAGGGTAGCATCTCCTACATTATCGTTTACTTCACTCGGGGCAACCCGCACAAAATAAGAACCAGATTGGTCGAGATTAGCCTCGGCCTCGTAACGCCCGGGGGCGGTTTGGGCCAAGGGTATAAGCTGAGTTTTGCCATCGGCATCGATGACAGTGGCGTTGAGTTTCACTTCTTCATTGGCGCGGGCAGTGGGCAAATCAGCCACAATCATGGTTTGGTCGCCGCGTTGGGTCACCCGCGCCTGCACCGCTGATTCACTGCGATCTAAGATGGTCCAGCGGATAGTTTGCGCCCAAAATTTAGGGAAATCAGGCCATTGCACCCACGAGCGGCCCCAGCGCCCGGTTGCATCCGATGTAAACGCCACCGCACGGCCTAAACCATATTGCCAAGTGGTTAAAAGTGGGTCTTCTTTGGCTTTTAATAACACTTGTGCGCTGGGTTTGGCATTGCTGGCAATATAACCCTGCAATTGTGGCACTTGTTCAATCCCATTCAAAATGGCGCTGCTATTGGCTAGTTTTGGGAAGAATGGTTCTTCAACGATATAACTGCGTTGGGCAACTGCAGCTTCCTCGGTAAAAATGCTGGGCAAGTTGGCAGCACGGTCAGTAAAATGATAGCGACCTTCGCCGATCCGTGCCATATCTTTCAAAAAGCCAATATCGCTGCCATCACCAATCGCCACAACCGTCATCACAATGCCCTTCTGCCGCATCCGCCGCGCCAATTCACGCGAGTTTGGTTGGTGTTCGCTATCGTTGCCATCGGCTAACAAAATCACAAACTTGGTCAATTTGCTTGTATTGTCTA
>JAGWYZ010000097.1 GCA_018969115.1 Chloroflexota bacterium
TTTAATGGCATGGACTTTGTCCATGCCATTAAAGGTCATATAGTAATTTTGACTCTGGAGTTTTACCTACTTTTGATGTTAAATTAGCAAAAAATTAGGCCGCACACCCACGCAACAAGTCAATCAACGCGCTGGGGTCAGCAGGCGCAGTATTACCGCGCCACGCTATATGCCAGTCGGGGCGCGAGAGCAATAATTTGTGTTGGTAAATGGCCGTAGCTGAGCTGGGGGTAATATCGAGTAATTGCATCGGCACGCCGTATTGCGCCGCCGCATCGAGCAACGGTGCAACGGTAATAGCGCTGTCAAAACGCAAAAGGGTATAGCAATGACGCACTGAGTCATACAACGAGCGCCCATCTGCCAACCAAAAATGTGGGGTGCGGCAGCCGGGCGTGGTGGTGGGTGTAAACGTCCCCATGCTATAGGGCGGCGCGGGTTTGCCATCGGCTGGCACTGTCGCATAGTCGATCAACGGCGATTGATCGTAGAAGTAGCCAAAATTGAGGCCAGCCGCGCAATATTGCTGCACATTAAGCTCATAGGTTGCCTTGCCCAAAGTTTGGCGCGCAGCTTCGCCAGCCGCCGAATCATCTTCAATTTCGGGGGGCACTGCCGCCCGTTGCTGCGCCATCGCGTGGGCATGGTTCATGACAAAATGTGAAACCTGTTCGGTGATAGGTTGGCGCTCACGTTCGTAGGCTCGCAAAATATTGACTGAGGCCCAGCCATTTAAATGCGCCGCCAGCAACCAAGCCAAATTTTCTGCATCGGCCAAGCCAGCATTCATGCCATAACCGGCATAAGGCACCCAAATATGGGCGGCATCGCCACATAAAAAGACCCGCTCTTGGCGAAATTTATCAGCGATGAGCCGTCGCCCAAACCAATCTTCTTTACTCAATACCTCATATTCAAAATCAGGCATCACCCCTAAAATGGCACGAATGGCCCAATCGCGATCAACGGCATCAAAATCGGCCTCGCTTGAGCGCAAATAATTATGTACTAGCCATGTTTCGCGCCCATCGATGGCATAAACATTGCCGCTGCGGCGTGGGTTTAGCGAAAAGTTAGCCCATGCTGGTGGTGTTTGCAGTTGTTTTAGCAAACTGGGTGCTCGAATGTAGGTCGATTGTACCCGCTGCACCACCGCAGTACCAACCAAGCGCCCCCCCATTTGGCGACGCACCTGCGATTTGCCGCCATCACAACCCACCGCATAGGTCGCCGAAATGTGCACAACGCTGTCATCATCGAGCTGATGGGCAAATATAGTAACCCCATTGTCATCTTGTGCCAGCCGGTCAAATTGGACGCGGTTGAGAATGGTGACACCCGGCGTTGCCTC
This sequence comes from Chloroflexota bacterium, assembly GCA_018969115.1. Taxonomy (GTDB): domain Bacteria; phylum Chloroflexota; class Anaerolineae; order J036; family Brachytrichaceae; genus AQU-03. Next base: position 1,352 of record JAGWYZ010000097.1, read on the forward strand.
GGCGTGAGCAAACAAAATTGGCTCAAGAAATAATTGGTTAATACGATGCGGCGGTTCGGGGGTGGGCCACCATGTATCTGGGCCGTCGGTTGCGGTGTAGCGATCACGGCGGCATGGAATATGAATACGGGTTAATTCTTGCCCCAACATGGTGGTGCGATAAGCCACATCATTGGGGTAATCTTCGGGCAAACCAGCGTTGCGCAAGGCGTGTGCCACGCCCAGCCGTCTAAAAATTTCCATCGAACGCGCCGCCACATGGTTGCACTTGACCGAAGGCGGCTCGCCGCGCTGGCGCATTTCGATCACAATCACGTTAATCACCTGCTGCGCTAGCGACATAGCCAAGGTTAGCCCGACTGGCCCGCCGCCAATGACAATGACATCGGTTTGGAAGTGTTTCATAGATTGGTTAGAGATAAAATGTAAATGTATAATTTTTGTAAGGGTCAAAATGATAGCGAAACCGTCATTTCTCACTTCTCTGCTCAGAAACTTAGATTTATTGTATATCGTAATTGTCATTTCGACCCTTTGACAAGCTAGTTCGCGATAAAATCATCACCCATTAAGGGTGATTCTTACTATCCAACTGGGTGATAAATTGGATGTAATTCAGTTTTAGCCCCAACCAGCACGCGGTATTGCTTATTTGTGGCTTAAATCCTACCTTAAATTTTAACGAGATCGGCTTAAAGTGATTAGAATTTAGATATAATCTAAAAGGTTTTACTAAATAGATTTAGTAAAATATTTTAGCTAGTTTATTCATCTCTAACGCATTAAAATCGTGAAACGCACCAATATTGCAGACGTTGCTCAAAAAGCTGGGGTGTCGCCCACCGCAGTTTCGTTTGCATTTAACAAGCCAGAGCAGCTTAATTCGGAGACTGTTAACCGAATTCGCATGACAGCCATTGAAATGGGGTATATGCCCAATCCAATGGCACGGGCCTTGATCGCCCAACGTTCTGGCATTATTGGGGTGATGTTGCCACAACCCTTATCGACGGTATTGGCAAACCCTTATTTTCATACGTTTTTGCAAGGCATTAGCAGCATGTGTGATGAACAAGCGCTAAGTCTAATGACCTTATCGCCTATGAACGGCTCGCTCGATCAGGCGATTGCGCGGTCGCCGGTTGATGGCTTTATTATCGTTGGGTATAACGAGGCACATCACGAGGTGTCGTTATTGCGCAAACGCGGTATTCAATATGTATTGGTTGATGGCGATGCGACCTGTGCGCCATCGGTGAATATTGATGATGAACAAGGGGCCTATTTAGCTGCCAAATACCTTGTTGATAAGGGCCACCGTGATATTTTGATTTTGATGTTAGATACGGCTTTTGGGCACACTGACGAAGAGTTGCATGGGGTGGCGATGCGCCGTATGCGTGGCTATCGCCGCGCATTTGATGAAGTGAGTGTCGTTTGGCGTAATGAATGGGTGTTGCCAAGTGTTAGCTCGATGATTGGCGGCCAACAAAATTTTGATGCAGCCTATGAGCAAGGATTGCGCCCGACTGCGCTGCTGGGTGCTGCCGATGCAATTGCGATTGGGGCGATTCAAGCAGCTATTCGGCGTGGTATGAAAGTGCCTGAAGATTTAGAAATTATTGGCTATGACGACTCAGTGCTAGCCAGTTTGGTCCAGCCCGGCCTCTCGACTGTACATCAACCCATTTTTGAAAAAGGACGGGTGGCATTAGAACTGTTGATTGGGGAATGGGAGAGCGCGGCAGCACGCGTAACAGATGCAAGCACAAAACAAGTGTGGCTTCCCACGCATTTGGTTTTGCGCGGCACAACAACTTAGTGTGAAACGCTTTTTTAATTATGAATGACAACTATGGCAAAAACGAAGCTCTCAAATTCGTAATGTGTAATTCGTAATTGATGAAGTGTATTAAACAAACAAAACAAATAAAGAGAGAAAAGAAACATGAATAAAAATATTTCTGCACTCTCGTTGCTAGCCGCAACGAGCATCGCCCTCGCCGCATGTGCTGCGCCAACGCCACAAGTGGTCGAGAAGATCGTCGAGAAACCAGTCGATAAAATTGTCGAAAAGATTGTTGAGAAGCCAGTCGAGAAGATTGTCGAGAAAGTCGTCGCCCCAACTGCAAAACCCGTCGTCGAAATCACCTTATGGCATGCCTTCGGCACTGCCAGTGCCGAAGAAAAGGCCATGAGCAGCGCTGTCGCTTTCATGAGCCAAATCAAGCCAGACATCAAATTGAAGGTGGTTCAAATTCCATTTGACCAAATTTACAAGAAATTTGAGACCGAAGTTGCCGCTGGTGGTGGCCCAGACATGTTCATCGCCCCCGATGACGAATTGGGCAACCAAGTCAATGCCAAATTATTGCAACCACTCGATGATTTGCTCAAAGGCAAGTTGGATGGCGTTAGTCCAGCCGCAGTTAAGGCACACACCGTGGGTGGCAAGCAATGGGCTGTTCCAGCCACATTCAAAGCCGTAGCATTGTATTACAACATGGACAAAGTAAAGGAAGCCCCCAAGACCACCGATGCTTTGTTGGCAGCCGTTAAGGGTGGCGCCAAGATTGGTATTAACCCGGGCTGCTATCACAACTTTGGGTTTTACAATGCTTTTGGTGGCGCCATTTTCAATGCTGACTATAGCAGCGCCACTGACAAGGCCGACGGCGTAGCAGCCGCTCTTAGCTACTTGAAGGATTTGAAGGCCGCCACTGGGGCCGCTAACTTCTTCGATGATGGTGGCAAGGCCGATGCCTCGTTCCGCGAAGGCAAAGTCGATATGATCATCAATGGCCCTTGGGTGTTGGGTGATTATCGCAAAGATTTGGGTGCGAAGTTGGGTGTTGTGCCAATGCCCGCTGGTCCCAAGGGTGCAGCCACCCCATTGACTGGTGTCGATGGTTTCTATGTTAACGTAAACAGCAAGAAAGCCGTCGCCGCAGTTGATGCTGCCTTGTTCTTGACCAACAAAGATAGCCAGAAGTTGTTCATGGATGTCGCCGGCTGGGTTCCTGTGCGCACCGATGTTGAAATCGCCGATGCCGCAGTGAAGAACTTCCAAGTCGCTGCTGCTGCCGGTTACAACCGCCCACAAGTGAAGGAATTGAATGGCTATTGGGGCAACTTCTGCGGCACGTTTGATGAAGTGTTGAAGAAGGGTGATGATCCAAAAGCCGCTGTTACCAAAGCCTTTGATGGTATGAAGAAAGCCAACGGCAAATAAGCCAAGGCGATTAAAGTTCATGCCCCCAATGGGTAAAAATTGAAGTAATGCCGATTTCACCATTCCTGCATAAGGGATGGTGAAATCGGCAAAAATCATCTCCCTCAAAAAGCCCTTTCATTGCTAACTGTTGGCAGCAGCGATTAGCCCACAAATTTATGATAACTCCTGCATCCGTTCGTGCCATGCGTGGCAGCAGCAATGCAAATAGCGCCGGTATTTGGCCTTATATTTTTGTGTTGCCCACATTTTTGGTGATGGGGCTAATTACGTTTTACCCCATTTTTTTTAATGTATGGATGTCGTTTACCAATTTTCAATTGGCCAATATTCGGCTCGAAAATCCCCCTGAATTTATTGGCCTTGCAAACTATATTGGTATTTTGAATAATGATATTGCAGTGGTTAAAATTGCCGATTTTAGTTTTTGGAAGCATTTATTTTTTAATATATGGTGGGCGGTGTCATCGGTATTCACTACCCTGATCGCAGGTATTTTGATTGCGATTGTGTTAAACGTAGAAGGGCTATGGTTTAAAAAAGTCTATCGCGTCATGTTTATTTTACCGATGGTGATCCCCAATTTGGTGGTAAACACGGTGTGGCGCAATATGTTTGACCCCACCAGTGGCGCGATCAACCTCGCATTAATGGCTATCGGCAGCGTATTTGGCTTGCCCCGAGAGATGTTCGAAATCAATTGGTTGGGCAGCATTGAGCATCCAATTGGCTTATTATTTCCGTGGCAGCCGATGCCAGTGACCTACTATGCCATGCTCATTTCAAATTTTTGGCGTGGCTGGCCTTGGGTGACAGTCATTGCCACCGGTGCATTGCAATCCATTCCCAAAGAGCTGTATGAGGCCGCCAGCATTGATGGCGCAACTGGCCCGCAAAAATTGTGGAGCATCACACTCCCCCTCTTGCGTCCGGCAATGGTCCCAGCCGCCATTTTGAGCTATAACTGGACTTTTAACTTGCTTGACATTGCCTATTTCTTAACCGGTGGGCAACCATTTCATGAAACCGAATTATTGGTCAGCATTTTATTCCGTTTGGTAAACGAGCAACGGTTATACGGGGTCGCTGCTTCATTTGCCGTCATCGTCTTTATCGTTTCTACGATCATGTTCTTGCTGACAAACCGCATCACTCGCGCGACAGAGAGCTATGACAGTTAGTTGTTAGGCTAACCCGTCTTAATCATGACACCATGAATAAATTAAAACTTAAAAACCAATTGTCAGCCCAGCTTCTGCTTGTTATTATTACCATTACGGTAATGTTCCCAATTGTATATATTTTGGGGTTGTCAATTAACCCCGATGGCCGTCGCCCCAGCGAATTGGTCATATTTCCCGCCAAACCTACCCTAGCAAACTACGCCCAAGTGCTTGATCGCCCAACCGCTAACCCCGTTTCGTTTAGCCAGTTGTTGTCAAACAGTTTAATGCTCTCAACCGGCTCAGCTGCTATGTCATTGTTGATCGGGGTATTTGCGGCCTACGCTTTTTCGCGCTTTAAATTTGTTGGGCGCTCATTCCTCATGTCTGCCGTCTTGGGCTTAACCTTGTTGCCTTCGGTGGCGGGTTTATTACCATTATTTATTTTGCTTAACCGTATTCGCACCAACGCGGCGATGGTGGGCGTGGCAATGTTGGTTTTGGCGATTTTAGCCATTGTCGTTTTCGGCATGTTTTTGCTCAGCCGCATTCGCAATCGCGAAGCCGGGGGTTGGACTTTTGTCTTTGGTTTGGGCGGTTTGTTGATTGGGGCGTTGCTGCTTTACGGCGGTATCATCAATTTTGCCAAAGGCGCAGAAGAAGAATTTATTTTACGAAATTCGTTGTATGGCGTTGGCATCACCATGATTTCGGGCGGGTTGCCTTTCACCATTTGGTATCTCAAAGGCTATCTCGACACCATCCCCAAAGAGTTAGAAGAGGCGGCACGCATCGATGGGGCCTCATTCAACCAAACCTTCTTCTTGGTGGTATTACCGTTGGCTGTGCCGGTCTTGGCGATTCGCTTCTTCCTCAGTTTTATGGGTGATTGGACCGAGTTTTATATCTCGTGGCAGTTTTTGACCGACCCTAAAGACTATACGCTGGCTATGACCTTATGGAATATCGTCGGGCAATATGCCGCGAATATTTCGTGGAATATCTTTGCCGCCTATTCGGTAGTGGTGGCTTTGCCCATCGCCGTTGTTTATGCCATCTTCCAAAAGCAAATTGTGGGTGGCCTAACGCTGGGTGGGGTGAAAGGATAACTTTCACAATTAAACTTTGATTTGTCGATGCACCCTGTTTTAGGCTTGCCTAGAATGAGGGGCATCATTTTTTATGATATCTCTTCTGGCTGAAGCGTCACCCGCACAAAGACCTTTTTGCCGCGCTCATCTACGAAATAGGCATTTTGAAAATCGCCATGTGTATATGCGCGTAGTCGGTTCAAAAAATCACCAAAGCGGCCTTGCTCATCAAGGTCAAGCTGTTTAAGACGATCAAAGTCTTTTTTTAAATTAAGATTGCCATTTATCTCGGGTTTCGTTGTCTGATAATTGCCCGTGCGAATATCGGCAAAATGTGTTAACACCAATTCACGCTCAAGCTGCATAATTTTGGCGTAAGCTGTGCCCGAGGTGTCCCACGATTCAATTTTGTATTCTTGCTGTACAATAATCGCCCCATGATCAAGCTCCTCATCGATCTCGTGAATGGTGACGCCAGCCTTGAGGCCATTCATGATTGAAAACACTTGTGGGAACCAGCCGCGATTGTAGGGATTAAAGCCCGGATGCACATTGATACAGCGTACCTGCCGAATGAGCTCGGCAGGAAACAGTTGTTTGCAGTGGATGGAGATGACGAGATCATAATTTTGCACAATCTCGTCGATCTGTGTTTTCACACTCAGGCGCGGCACATCAACCAGTGGCCCTTTGGGTGATTGAAATACAGCAATATTGCCATAAATCACATCTAATTCACGCGCTAAATCGAGCGCATAGGCGTTGTCGGTAAGAATAAGGGTTTTCATTGACTTAGTTGAATCGTTGAATCGTTGATTGGTTGATTCATAACTCACAAGTCATAAATCAACCAATTAACTAACCAATCGCCAAACTCACGATATCGCCCAAAACCCCCATTGCTGTTACCTCTTGCCCAGCCCCACGCCCACTCACCGCCAACGGGTTGCTGCTAAAATGTTTGCTGGTAAACACCACAATGCTATCTGAGGCCTGAATCGCCCCAAGTTTGGTGTTCGGGTCAGCTCCCAATAATTTCAGCTCGCATTTGCCATCTTGCACCACCGCAGCGTAGCGCAATTTTTTGCCACCAGTGGTCAGTGCTGCCGCCCGTTGCGCCATTTGCTCATTCAAGCTGTCCACTTCGCGCAAAAATTCATCTACGCTCAAATTATCCATTGAGGCGGGGTAAAGTGACTCAATCGAGACATCATCCATACCAATGCGATATCCCAACATACGCGCCAAAATTAAGGCTTTACGCCCAGCGTCGCGCCCACCCAGGTCTTGGCGTGGGTCAGGTTCGGTATAACCCAAGCGCTTGGCCTCGCGCACGGCATCGCCAAAGGGCTTGTCTGCTTCAAGCTGTGCCGCTAAATATGCCAAAGTCCCGCTCAACGAGCCTTCGATCTTGCTCACTTCATCACCAGCATCTAACAATGTGGTTAACGTCGAAATCACCGGCATTGCCGAGCCACATGTGGTTTCCCAGCGGGCGCGGCTAGGGGTGATGGTATCCCACCACGCCAAATCACCCGCAACTGGCAATTTGTTAGCCAACACCACCGCATGCCCAGCTACCTTCGCGGCCAACAACGCTGGCACAATATGGTCTGTGGCGGTGGTATCAACCACAATACTATTGGGCGGCAAATGGGTAATTGCCTCAAGCGGGGTCAAGCCTTGTTGAATGGCGGGGGCGCTCATTTTTTGCCCCACGTCTTTTTGGGCAATGAGACTATGCAGGGTTGCATCGTCTAACCCTGTTGGCTCAAATACAATGTTGTTGCTGTCGGCGATTCCAACAACCTCAAGCCGCAAATGACGACGCGCCAGATGTAGCTCACGGGCAGCGATCAATTGGCGGGCCAACGCACGACCAACGCCCCCAAACCCCAACAAAAATACAGGTTGCGAATGAAATGGTGTCAATTGTGAAGACATAGCGGCAAGTATACTCAGCAGCCTAATCACCGAAGGCACTGTATTGGTTGAGAAATCCTCAAATAATAGAAAAGACCCCTATCATTTACAGATGACAGGGGTCTTTTTAGCTAGCAAATGCAACTAAAGTGTGATTTACTCGACTACCTCTTGAGACAAAGACACAATATCTTCGTCAACAAGATCAACGATCTGGCGCTTTGCGCGGCGCAGACGAGCCTTTTCTTCACGATCAACGGTATTGGAAGCACGCTGCTTCAAACGCTTCTCAAAGCGGTCAACTTGGCCTTCGGTATCGATAATGCGTTGTTGACCAGTATAAAATGGATGTGTACCTGACCAAACATCTAAGTGCAATTCTGGCTTGGTTGACCCAACAGTGGTGATCAATTCGCCGCCAATATATACTTTGGCATTTGGGTAATAGGTTGGGTGAATTCCTTCTTTCATTCTGTCGCTCCTTCTGTTGCTGCAACCGCTTGGGCTGCCACTGGAATCACGCTGACAGCTTTACGGCCATTTGGCAATGTTGCAAATGTCACTACACCATCTACAGTTGCAAATAATGTATGATCGCGGGCAACCATCACATTCAAGCCAGCTTTTACGGGTGTGCCGCGTTGGCGCACCAAAATATTACCTGCGCGGGCCAATTGGCCGCCAGAGCGCTTAACACCCAAGCGCTGTGCATTACTATCACGACCGTTTGTTGACGAACCGCCACCTTTTTTATGTGCCATTTCTTCTTTTCTCCGTTATGAATTCATTACGAATTCGCAATCTTAAGCTTTGTGTAAGTTTGGCGATGCCCATTCTTTACGCGGATGCGCTTTTTCTGGGTGTAATGAAATACCACCATCTTCTTACCTTTTTGCTCACCCACCACCTGTGCAGCCACTTGCAAACCCTCAACATAAGGCTTACCAACCTGCACACCAGTATCATCTGATACTAGCATGACAGGAAGCTTTACTTCAGTGCCTGAAGGCTGATTTAGCTTCTCTACAAAAATCTCGTCGCCCGGTGATACGCGATATTGGCGTCCACCGATTTCTACTACTGCAAACATGTTTTCACCTCAAAAATTAGCGGACAGATTATACAGCAGCTTTAGTAGCGCTTGCTGACAAAAAGCCATACAATTAAAAAATAAATGGTTACAACCAAAACAATAGCTGCACCTGACGATACATCAAAAAAATAAGATGCATATAAACCAATGAATACAGACGAAACCGCCAAGCCGCTGGCGATGCCAATCATGCGCGGCAAACGCCTCGATAACAAGCTGGCTGTGGCCGCAGGCGTAATTAACAAGGCCGTAACCAACAACACCCCTACACTCTGTGCCCCCGCCACAATTGTCAATGTCAATAGAATGAGTAAACCAGTACGCAAGCTATTGACCGGAATGCCAATTTTACGGGCATGGGTTGGGTCAAAAGAGCTTAGGGTTAGCTCTTTATAAAATAAAATAACGCAGACAAACACCACCAGTGCTAATATGCCGGTGAAGATTAAATCGCTGTCATTCACCCCAAGGATATTGCCAAACAAAAAATGGGATAAGTCGCGTGTGCTACCGCGCAATACACTCATTAACAACACCCCGAGCGCCAATGCTCCCGTAAAAACTACCCCAATTGTGGTACTGTCTTTGAGTTTATCCCCGCGATTTAATACACTAATCAGCAATGCGGTCGCCAAACCTGCCACCAAACCACCCAATAATAAACTGCTGCCGATGGCATAAGAAATGACCACCCCTGGGAAAACCGAATGGGCAATGGCATCGCCAATATACTCCATGCCCCGTAACACTACGAAACAGCCTAACAAGCCGCAGGCCACCGCCACCAACATTCCTGCGGCCAACCCGCGCTGCATAAAAACAAGAGTAAGAGGTTCAAGAATTGACATAGATAAAGTGCTGAGTGCTGAGTGCTGAGTGCTAAGTAAAAATAAATTACTTAGCACTCAGCACTCAGCACTTTCTACTGCTTCTTTCTACTACTTAAAGATAGGCTTGGGCTAAGACATCGGGGCGAACCACTTGGGCAGGTGAGCCAATGGCAATAATATTGTGATTGAGCAAAATAACAGTCTCGGCCACATCACCTGCAATCACACTGCCGAGTTCATGGGTTGAAATGATGATGGTTTTGCCCTGTGATTGTAGCAGTTTTGTCAATTCGATAATGCTGCGTTGGGATGGTGCATCTAAGTTGTTAAAAGGCTCATCTAACAGTAATAAGCGGGCGTTTTGGGCTAAAGCCCGTGCGATAAAGGTGCGTTGTTGTTGCCCGCCCGATAAATCGCTAATCGAGGCTTGCGCTAAAGCGGTTAAGCCTACGATCTCTAAGACTTCGTCTATGATATGTGTATCGATTTTATTGGGGCGTGAAAACCAGCCTAAATGGGCGTAGCGTCCCATCATTACTACATCACGTACGGTAATGGGAAAACGCCAATCGACCTCGCTGCGTTGAGCTAAATAGGCGGTATGGGGATGGCAGGTATCGATGGGGGCCTCGAATATTTTGATCATAGGTGCTTGGGTTGCTGAAGACGAGGTCGGCTTTAATAAACCGGCCATCAACTTTAGCAAGGTCGATTTACCGGCCCCATTTGGCCCAAGCAATGCTACGCGCTCACCTTGCGCCACACAAAAATGAATATCAGTTAGGGTTGGGGCTTTGCCTGGGTAAGCAAAGGTAAGATGGTCTAAACAAACGGCATGTACCGCTGATTCAATATATTCATTATGAATGTGGCGGGTATAGTAAAAACGGCGTTGCACAAGGTTGATTGTATAGCGATCTTAAAAAGTATTTTCGTAGGTTTTCGCCTAAATCATCTTGACAATGTCAACTTAGAAAAAACGCATACTGATTCCATGATACTTCCCCTACTTACAGCGGGGAAATATCGTGGAATCCATGTAAATTAATTTTAATTTCTCCTTAAAACAAAAGCCCGATGTTGTTAAGTCGGGCTTTTGTTTTGGGGAGATAAGCAAGCAATCGTGCTATGAGGTGGTGACATTGGCGCGGCGATAATCGCGCATGGCCTTCATCATGTCAGCTTGGGCTTTGCGCAAAATATCGTTGCCTTCGCGCATGGTGGTTTGGGCGTTTTGCAGTGTTGTCTTGGCTTGGGTTTCATCAGTTACTTTGCCAGCGACATCAAAACCAGCACGAGCGGTTACAATTACTTCGGCAGCATCAAATTTGGCTTGGGCTTGTGGAATCGTGGCTGAGAAGGCTACTACAGCAGTTTCGAGGGTGGCTGTATCTTTGCCAGCCACTTTTTGGGTGGTAATAAATTCATTCACGCGGGTCACTTGCTCATTGGCGCGGGTGATGTGTTCATCATAATTTTCAACTGCGCGTGACACTATCTTAAACGCGGCTTCAAGCCGCGCTGTGATTACAATTTGGTTGGTGCCACTAATGGGGCGGGTGGGCCGCGTACCACTAATAATTTCGCTTGGGCGTGGGGCACCAAGTGAGCGATTGTCGGCGCTGGCAATTTCGGCTGGGGTTGCCATGACCGCAACGACGGCGGCGGCGGCAATTACGGTGGCAAAGAAGCTGCCGACGATCATTTTTTTGAGTGAGCTAAATGTGTTCATTTTTATTGTTCCTTATCTTTTTCTTTTTTTATTTCCTGTCAATGAAGATAAGCATAGCCAACGGTGCGATAGCTTGCATGAAGAAATTGTGAGGAAGTTCTTATGTATCTTCTCAATAAAAATAAAATAGGGGGAATAAAACAAATTTTCGTTGAAATCACTATCTGGCCTTTTAGTGCAGAGGAAAAGCCTCTGCACTAAAAGGCCAGATAGTGATTTCAACATTACATCTTTTGGGTTTACCCTGAATTATTGAGAAGATGCGTTCTTATGTATTTTGATGTGGAAAAAGAGAAGAATCGGAAGTTAATCTGGCAGATTCACTTGAATAAATCGTGGTGAATAAATCATGGGCTTTGTTCAATCGCCTCTATCAGGTCGATGTTTTGATCTGACACGACCAATTTACCCAAATCATGGGCAGTGGGTAAAAAGCGAGTCTCGAGTGACCCTGCCGCCTGATTAAAACAATCTACTGTTTGGCTTAGGTTTTTTCGAATATTGGTAAGGTGTTTTGAAAACGTGATGGCACGTTCATAAAGCTTGCGGCCCTTGTCGGCAATTTGGTTAGCGTTTAGGGAAAGGGCTTGCTGTTGCCAGCCAAATGCGGCAGATTTAAGCGGTGCCAACAATGTGATTAGCGTAGCGATCAGCACATGTTGGCTCATCGCAAAATATAACTATTCAGGGTCAAATTCAAAGGCCGTGATCAAAAAAGCTTCGTTGGGCATAAACATCACAACAAATTGAGGCACATTTTTTAGCTTGCCTTGGTAATTACGTTGGTTAAGAGTTTTAGTATGACCGCGCACATCTTGGGTATGGCGGCCTAATTTTTGCTTGTGATCTTGGTCACCTGTGGCATTTAATGCAGCCCAATAAGACGACATTGGTGCTTTGCAATTGCTGGTGGGCACCCACTAAATTAACGAATTGCTGATTTAGCCGTGTAAATGTGCTTTCGCGTTTTAGCTCAATCTCACGCACAGCGCTACCTAATGAGATCACTTGGTCTTTGAGCGGCGACACCAATTGCTCCATTGCACTGCCCTGATGCGCCGATTTCAGCATTGTTATTTCGGCACACAAGTCAGCAGTAGTGGCCTGAAGATGTAAACTCATGATCAGCCATACCAATAATGACCCAACCACAAAACCCAATATCTAATCTATCACGTCACCTGTCGTTGTTATGTTATCTCCATTTTGAACGGCATTAGATCATGATATCCTATCGTCATGAATTACCGCTTATTTGGGCGCACAGGTGTGCGTGTTTCGACTTTATGCATCGGAACGATGAATTTTGGGAATGCGACCGCTGAAGATGATGCGATTCGCATCTTACATGCAGCATTTGATGCTGGTGTCAATTTTGTCGATACCGCCAATAGCTATAACAGTGGCCTGAGCGAAATTATCACCGGCAAAGCCCTACAAGGCCGCCGTGACCGTGTTTTTTTAGCCAGCAAAGTCTTTTTCAAGGTCGGCGATGATATTAATGACCAGGGCGGCTCGCGTCGCCATATTCTCAAAGCCTGTGACGAAAGTTTACGGCGGCTCAATACCGATTACATCGACTTGTATCAAATGCACCGGCCCAGCCCCGAGATACCAGTCGATGAAACCCTCGGCGCATTAAACGACTTGGTGCGGGCGGGCAAAGTGCGCTATATTGGCTGTACCACCCACCCCGCTTGGCAGGTGATGGAAGCCCTCGCAACCAGCGAAAAACACCATTGGGTGCGTTATGTAAGCGAGCAGCCACCCTATAATTTGCTCGACCGTCGTATTGAAAACGAACTTGTGCCGTTGGCCTTGCGCTACAACCTCGCACTCATTCCTTGGTCGCCCATGGCCCAAGGGGTATTGGGCGGGCGCTATAAGCCAAATACCGACTATGCGCCTGATTCACGCGGCGCACGTATGCCCGGCACAATTTATGCCGAGCGCATTACGCCGCGCGGCATCGAGGCAGGGCAACAATTTAGTGAATTGGCGCAACATGTGGGTAAAACCCCGGGTCAATTAGCGTTATTGTGGTGCAGAGACCAGATCGGCATCACTGCGCCTATTTATGGCCCACGTACTTTGGCGCAATTGCAAGAGGTGTTGCCAGTGATGGACATGACGCTGAGTAACGATGAACGCGCCGCCTGTGATGCTATCAACCCACCCGGCAGTGTATTGGTTAATTTTCACAATACCGCCCCTTGGATGAAAATGCGCGTGTAGCACAAAAAAATCGGGTTTCTTCTAGAAACCCAATTTCTATAAGACAGTGTTTCTTAAAACAATTTTTTGCCGAAATTACTATCTCAGCGTTGTTATGGGGCGGCTTTGCCGCCCCATAACAACGCTGAGATAGTGATTTCGGCATTCGTTTTGTCTAAATATGCTCTCTGATTTGATAAAACCACGTAATTTCAGCTGAC
>JAGWYZ010000098.1 GCA_018969115.1 Chloroflexota bacterium
TAAATATGCTCTCTGATTTGATAAAACCACGTAATTTCAGCTGACAAAAAAGTGAAATTTGATTTAAGAAACACTCTCTTAACGCGTCGCTGTTAGTCTTCTAATTTCAACATCGCCATAAAGGCTTCTTGTGGAATTTCGACGCTGCCGACCATCTTCATACGCTTTTTGCCTTCTTTTTGCTTTTCGAGCAATTTGCGTTTACGCGTGATGTCGCCGCCGTAACACTTGGCTAATACATCTTTGCGCATGGCGCGTACAGTTTCACGCGCAATCACTTTTGCGCCAATGGCGGCCTGAATCGGCACTTCGAACATTTGGCGCGGGATGACATCCTTCATCTTCTTGGTCAATTGTGAGCCTTTGTGTTGGGCGGCATCACGATGCACAATCATGGCAAGCGAGTCGAGCGGGTCGCCATTAATCAAAATATCCATCTTAACCAATTCACCAGTGCGATAGTTGTCGAATTGATAATCGAGCGAAGCATAGCCCTTTGAAATACTCTTGAGCTTGTCATAAAAATCGACGATCAACTCGGCCAATGGCAACTGATAGCTCAACACCACCCGCTCGGTGTCGAGATATTCCATGTTGACACTGATCCCGCGTCGCTTGATGACCAAATCCATAATCGCGCCAATATGCTCTTTGGGGGTAAAAATTTGAATTTTCATCCAAGGCTCGCGCATTTCCTCAAGCTTTGATGGGTCGGGCATGTCGGATGGGCGGTCGAGTGTGACGACTTCACCATTTGACAATACGGCTTCATATTCTACGCTGGGGGCCGTCACTACCACATCGAGGTCATATTCACGCTCAAGCCGCTCTTGAATGATTTCCATATGGAACATCCCCAAAAATCCGACGCGATAGCCGAAGCCGAGCGCGGTTGAGCTTTCGGGCGAGAAGGTTAATGCCGCATCGTTTAGTTGTAGCTTGTCGAGGGCATCTCGTAATAGCGGGTAATCGTCGGTATAGGTGGGGTAAATGCCTGCAAATACCATCGGTTTGGCCGGTTTATAGCCGACTAATGGTTCCACTGGGTTCATGGCATCGATCAGGGTATCGCCAACCCGACATTCGCGCACACTTTTAAACCCAGTTGCAATATAGCCTACTTGGCCCGCCAAGATTTCGCTGGTTGCAAACATGCGCGGGTTAAACGCCCCAATTTCAATAGAACCAAATGTGGCCCCAGTTGCCGACATTTTTAGCTTGGTTTTGGCCGTGATGGCGCCATTAATGACACGGGCGTAGGCGATTACACCTTTGTAAGCATCGTAGTGCGAATCGAATACCAGTGCTTGCAAGGGCGCATCAACGCTGCCTTTGGGGGGCGGCACATCACGCACCACCCGCTCTAATACTTCTCGAATCCCGATACCAGCTTTGGCCGAGATACACAAAATTTCTTCTGGCACATCCCCCAGCAAATTGCTTACCTCTTTGGCCACCTCTTCGGGGCGGGCGTGTGGCAGGTCTATTTTGTTGATGACGGGGATGACGTGCAAGTTGGCTTCGAGCGCCAAATATAGGTTAGCCAAGGTTTGCGCCTCGACACCTTGCGAGGCATCGACGACCAATAATGCGCCTTCGCAGGCATTTAAAGCGCGGCTGACCTCATAGGTAAAATCAACATGACCGGGGGTGTCGATGAGGTTGATCTCGTATTCGAGGCCATCTTTGGCTGTGTAGTTCATGCGCACAGCTGATGCCTTGATGGTAACGCCTTTTTCGCGCTCCAAGTCCATCGAATCGAGCAATTGTTCTTGCATTTCGCGGCGGGTGACCGTGCCGGTTGCCTCAAGCAAACGGTCGGCCAAGGTCGATTTGCCATGATCTACGTGCGCAATAATGCAAAAGTTTCGTATACGTTCAAGCGAATGTGTCATTAAGTTTGTCCAGTAATTTCGTTAAGTGCGTAAAAATCGCGTCAGACATTATAAGTTGATTGGCTGACACGTTGCTTAGGACTTGTAAAACGCTAATTGTCATCGGCCTGCGCCATCAGCCCTTTTTGATTAATTACTTGAATTGCCCCACGTTCAAGTTTGATCAACCCCATCATTTCAAAGGTTCTGAGCGTGCGGCCGACCATTTCGCGCACTGTGCCGAGTTGCGAAGCCACCTCGGCTTGGGTGAGCGGTGTTTTGTGTTCGTCGGTGGCGGCGTGTACCAATAATTTTGCCAGACGGCCTTGCACGGTGCGCAAGGCTAAATCATCGACCAGATTAACAAGGCTGCGCATGTGCGACGAACACTCTTTGAGCAAAAGCAAGGCCAAGGTTGGGTGTTGGGTAACAAGGGCGCGTAATGCTATGGTGGGCAATAATAATAACTCCGACTCCATCATGATCTCGGCATTGGCTGGGCACGGGCCACCATCAAACACCGGCACAATATTGAAATGATGCCCGGGGGTGACAATGGTCATGATTTGTTCGCGCCCATTGGGCGAGATGCGGCTAATTTTTACCCGCCCTTGGCTAACGACATAGACTCCCGGGGCTGGGTCGCCTTCGAGAAAAAGCACATGTTTGGCTGTGCGTGTTTGTAACATAGCAATATCGCCCAATGCTGCGATGGTTTCATTTGGCAGTGATGCAAATAGATTTGCACCTTGAAGAATTTTGAGTGTGGCAGATGGGGGGTGTTGCATGGCAGAACGTTAAGCCACATTTTAACAGCCTCGCCACTTTATATAAAAGATATTGGTGTGTGATAAAAGTCGCAGACACATTGCCAAGTTGAAGCTACGCTAATCCATATTCAATATGAGAGGTGGTGTGACGAAGTGGGATTTACCAAACATTGACTTGAAGCTGTGTGGTGGCTGCGGTTTGTGTGTGGCTTTGTGCCCAACCCAAGCTTTGGCTTTGTTAAATTGTCAGGCGGTGATTGCTTGGCCCAGCCATTGCACGTTTTGTGATGTTTGCGAAAACTTTTGCCCGTTTGGGGCAATCGAGCGTTCATTTATTGTCACACTTGCCCCGTATTAACAGGAGTTCCATGCGTAATCAATATTTATCTAGGCCTTATTTAATTTCATCGATTGCTATTTTCGCGCTTATTTTAACCAGTTGTTATAAAGATGTGCGGCCCACACCGACGGCTGCCCCCACCAACACGCCCATACCGGTGCAACCTGTGGCCGCAAAACCAACTGATATTCCGGCAATTGTGCGGGTTTCGGCACCGCCTCAAGGGGCAGTGTTAGGCACATTAGAAATCAAAGGCATCGATATTGGCTTTAGCCCCAATTTCTTTAATGTTGATAAAGCCGGTCGTTACATCATTAAACTTGTTAATACTGGCTCAATTTTGCATGATATTAGTTTCCCCGATGGCACCAAGATTTCAGCCAAGGCCGGTGAAACGCAACAGGCCGATGTCATGATCGGGCCAGAGGGTGTCAAATTTATTTGCTCAATCCCTGGGCACAAAGAGGCTGGCATGGTTGGCACCATCTCGGTGGGCGGCAAAGTAACCGCTAAAGAAGAAGAAGCGGGTGGGGGGCATGGCGGCCCAGCCGTAGCATTTGATGTGCTGCCAAATGATAAAGCTCCTGCTTATAAGCTGTATGACCCTGTTGCTCCCAAGCTATTAACTGGCACGGTTCACGATATTGACCTTGTGGTTAAAGAGATGCCGATGACAGTAGCGAAAGGTTTTGTACAATCGGTGTGGACTTTTGGTGGCACTGTGCCGGGGCCGATGATTCGCGTTAAAGTGGGCGACACTGTGCGGGTTCACCTTAAGAATCCTGCCGATAGCAAGTTGCCCCATTCCGTTGATTTTCATGCTAGCAAAGTGGCATGGAACGATGAAATGACTTCGATTAACCCCGGCGAAGAAAAACTATATGAGTTTAAGGCCGAGTTTGCAGGGGTGTGGATGTATCACTGTGGCACTGCGCCCGCACTGCACCACATTGCCAATGGGATGTATGGCATGATTATTGTTGAGCCAAAAGAGGGCTTGCCGCCAGTTGATAAAGAATTTGCCTTTGTGCAAAGTGAATGGTATCTTGGCCCACAGGGCGAATTGAGCAGCTTGACTAAAGCCGCGGCGGCTGCGCCTGCCCCAGATTATGTGGTGTTTAATGGTGTTGCCAATCAATATTTGGATAACCCGATTAAGATTAACACTGGCAAGAAGGTGCGCGTATTTTTGCTGGATGCAGGCCCCAGCACCGATAGTTCTTTTCATATTGTCGGCACCATTTTCGACACAGTAATTAAAGAAGGTGTGCAATTAACGGCTGACAACAAAGGCAATTATGGTTCGCAAGCGGTTGATCTATCGCCTGCCCAAGGTGCTATTGTCGAATTTAGCATGGCCGAAGATGGGCTATACCCAATTGTGACCCATGCCTTTAACTTTGTCGGGCGTGGCGCATTGGGACTGTTTCAGGCTGGCGATGGCAAACCCAAGAAATAAAGCAAGTTTAGGGTTATACCACCGACCATACCTCGTTTACATATGTTATTGATCGACATGGCGCCCTGCATGCGATGATTTTGTTTAGGGCTGCTGTCGATGATATTGCCAACGATATGTGTGTTTTATTGAAGGAGTGACGCAATGAAACACACAATTCGCAAGCTGATTTTGGTCATCATAGCTATCTTGAGGTTAGTCGGGCTGGGTGTGTTGGGTGCAGCATGGGTTTGGGAACGTGCTTATCCAGACACCCATGAGTTTTTATACATCATTTCCAAAGTCACAGCCTATTTGCAGGCAACGGAGCAAGAAATATCGATGTTGCCCAAGCTGATCATTTTTACAGTGGGTGACCTTGACACTTTGGTCATTCGTAACGATGATGATTTTTCCGCCAATATCGGCCCATTTAAATTAGCAACAGGGTGGCAATATCATCAGCTGGTCAACGGTGTTGTTTGGGTTAGTAATGCTCGCTAATGGCTTTGTCATCTTTTCTTTTGACATTATTTTTTTGGTTTTTAAAGAAAATAGCTATACCAGCACTATGATTGAAATTGCTGATAAGCAACGGATGGTTACGACAGGTCCTTATCGAATCGTCCGTCATCCTATGTATGCTGAGGCTTTTCTGCTGCTCATCTTTTCTGCCTTAGCCTTGGGGTCTTGGGTTGTGGTGCCCTGTGCTGTGCCATTTAACTCGCAATCATGCCGCCATCTACCACCAGCGCTGAGCCGGTCATGAATGAAGATTCGGCACTGGCGAGGAAGGCGACGGTGGCGGCGATTTCGGCGGGGTCGCCATAGCGCCCAAGCGGAATGCTGGCAAAGAGGCGTCTGCGGGTGAGTTCGGGGTTATCGGGCGAAAGTGTATTTTCTAAAATTTGCACCATTTGGGTATCGGTGGGGGCTGGGCATACGGCATTGACGCGAATTTTGTGGGCGGCAAATTCGAGCGCCGCGACCTTGGTCATGCCGATAATAGCATGTTTGCTAGCGGTATAGGCCACAATGCCGCGGCTGCCGCTCAGGCCAGACACCGAGGCGATGTTGACGATGGCCCCGCCGCGCGTTTGCATTTGTTTGGCCGCATATTTCATGCCCAGAAAAACACTGCGAGCGTTTACGGCCATGACGTGGTCAAAGGTCTCATCTGGGTAATTCATAATTGGGCTAATCGGGCCTGCGATGCCAGCATTGTTGACCAGAATATCGAGTTGCCCAAAGTGCTCGATGATCTGCCGCAGCGCATTTTCCCAATCGGCGCTCACGGTTACATCACCCGAAATGGGCAAGGCGCGTTGCCCATTGGCTTTGATTGCCTGCACACAAGCCCCTAAATTCATGCTGGGTAGGTCGAGGACGGCGACATCGGCCCCATCTTCAGCCAAGCGTTTGGCAATGGCTAGCCCAATCCCCCGCGCCGCGCCTGTGACCAGGGCAATTTTGTCTTGTAATGGTTTTTGTTTCATATTGGGGTTATTATGATGCAAGATACAACAAATAAAATGATCGAATTATGATGCCCAACGACGAAAGTAAATGTAGAGACGCGCTGGTGGCGCGTCTTTTTCCGACCACATCAAAAGACGCGCTGGTGGCGCGTCTTCTTCCGACCACATCAAAAGACGCGCCACCAGCGCGTCTCTACGTCACATCTTTACCTATTGCGTAATGCCGCCACACGCGCCACAATATCATGATTTGGCAATTGCTGAATGGCGAGATTGGCGGATTGTGGCGATAGTTCGATCAATTCGATGACATTGCCATCGGGATCATAGAGATAGGCCGTGTTGATGCCATTTTGCACATCGGGCGATGCAATTTGTTGCGCCCCAACGTGAACACAAGCTGCCAAAGTGTTTGGTAGGTCGTTGACCTTGAAACACAGATGGTTGTAGCCCACCGCCGTGAAGGGTTGCGGTCGTGTGCTTAGGGCGGCGGGTGATACATATTGTGCCAACTCTAGCGTTAGGTTTGCGCCCACCAGCCAAGTGAGAATGACCTCGACCTTGGGCAACGCGGCAATGAGATCGAGATTGGGATTGGGACCAATTTTTCGCCCGCCCACCCGTGCTCCGCCCAGCAATTGATGATAAAAGGTCGCCAGCCGCTCGATATTGGGTGTGACGATGGCGACATGGGCCGCCCAAGGCGATTGACCCAGTGGGGCTAGGGGCGATGCCTCTAACTCAATGACGTTGCCCTCTGGGTCGCGGGCATAACAATAGCGCCAACCTGTGCCGAGATCGACCGGAGCCGAATGAAACTGCGCCCCAGCCGCAGCGCAATCATCATAAAGCCGCGCCATTTGTTGATGTTGAACACAAAAATGGCTGATGCCAGCTTCGTTGACAGGTCGCCAACGGTTGGGTTGGGGTTGGGCTGGGGCAAAGGTTTGTAATTCGAGATAGCAATTGGGGGTGAGTAAAAGTTGGCACTGGGCAATATGATGTTGTGGTGCAAGCGTTGGTGCTGGGCTGGGCATCGTCAAGGCTGTGCGATCAAACGCAAAAGCGCGGTGTAAAAAGGCACTCGATTGTGCCAGATCGCCAACGGAGAGGCCGATGTGATGTAGGGCTTGGATCATGGGAAATGTGTGTGAAGGGTTTATATTAACATGTCGCTCCTAAGCCAGCGCATTGCCGCCGCGTGCATAAAAAAACTTTTTGGTGATTTCGATCACAACCACATATAGCAAGGTTAACCCAATGACGGCGAGCATGAGTGGGGCGGGCAAGGGGATGAAGCTAAAGACAAAGTTGAATGGCAGATATGGCAGCATGAGTGTGATGCTCATGATGAGCAATGTGCTAATCAATAACAATTTGCCGGGCCGGCTTTGGAAAAACAGATGCCGTGTGCGCACCACCAAGGCAATCACCAATTCGGTCAGCAATGATTCGATAAACCAACCGGTGCGAAATTCGGCGGGCGAGGCGCGAAATAGAAATAACAACACCCCAAAGGTCAGAAAATCGAAGATGGAACTGACCAAGCCAAACAGCACCATATAGTTGCGGATGAGGGTGGTGTTCCAACGGCGTGGTTTTGCCACCCATTCGGGGTCAACATTGTCGCTGGCGATGGCGGTGGCTGGAATGTCGGACAAGAAATTGTTGAGCAGGATTTGTGAGGCAAGCAAGGGCAAAAATGGCAGCAAAAGCGAGGCCCCGGCCATGCTAAACATATTGCCAAAATTAGCGCTGATGGTGGTGAGGATGTATTTGAGGGTGTTTGCAAAGGTCATGCGTCCTTCGTCAATGCCTTCGCGCAAAATGCCTAAATCTTGTTTGAGCAAGACAAAATCGGCGGCATCTTTGGCCACATCGACGGCGGTATCGACCGAAATGCCAACATCGGCAGCGTGTAAAGCGGGTGCGTCGTTGATGCCATCGCCCATATAACCCACTACATGCCCCGTTTTTTGCAGCGCCAGAATGATGCGCTCTTTTTGGTTGGGGTCAACTTCGGCAAAAATGCTGGTGCGTTCGGCGGCTTGCCATAATGCTTCATCACTCATATCGTTGAGCGCCTTGCCGGTCAAGACCTCGCCGATGGGCATATTGACGGCTTCGGCCACGTGCCGCGCCACTTTTTGGTTGTCGCCCGTAATAATTTTGAGCTGCACCCCGCGTGTGGTCAGGTCGATGATGGTCTGTTTGACATCGGCTTTGGGTGGGTCGAAGAACAATAAGAAACCGGCAAAGGTCATGGCGTTTTCATCGGTGCGTGCATAAGCGCTGGTTTGAGGGGCCATCTTTTTGCTGGCTATACCCAATACACGAAAACCTTTGGCGCTCCAATCACTATATTGGCGGTCGATTTTGGCAAGCCATGCTTCATCTAGCGGCTCAATTGCGGCTTGGGTTTGCACCTGTTGGCAAATGCTCAAAATATTGTCGAGTGCGCCTTTGGTGATGAGGGTGCGTTGGCCGTTTGGATTGGCTGTAACCACGCTAAGGCGTTTGCGGATGAAATCATATGGGATTTCATCGATTTTTTGTTCATCGCCGACTTTTAGCCCGGCTTGTTGGGCATAGGCCGCGATGGCTTCGTCGAGTGGGTTGCTTAGCCCAGTTTGATATTGGGCGTTGAGATAGGCATGGCGCAACACCACGGGCGAGGGTTGGCCGTTGGGGTCGAGTGCGCCATCTAACCGCACCACCCCTTCGGTCAGGGTTCCAGTTTTGTCGGTGCACAGCACATCCATACTGCCAAAATTTTCAATGGCATTTAAGCGCCGCACAATCACCCCGCGTTTTGCCATTTTTTGTGCCCCGTGTGAAAGGGTGATGCTGATAATGGCGGGCAAAAGTTCGGGTGTTAGCCCAACCGCAAGCGCCAGCGCAAATAAAAGCGAATCGATGGGGGGCTTGGCGAGAAAGATATTGATGGTGAGCACGATGATGACCATGACCAACATCACTTGGGTGAGCAGATACCCAAAGCGTTGAATCCCGTGCTCGAATGAAGTTTGGGGCGGGCGCAAACTAAGTCGGTCGGCAATTTGCCCAAAGAGCGTACTTTCGCCCGTTTGCACCACCATCACCCGCGCCGTGCCACTGCGCACGCTGGTCCCGGTAAAGACACAGTTGATGCGTTCAGCCACACTGGCGTTGCTTGCCACGATTCCGATTTTCTTTTCTACCGGAAAAGTTTCGCCAGTGAGCACCGCTTGATTGACAAAGAAATCATTGGCCTCAAGCACCACGCCATCGGCAGGGATGAGGCTGCCCGCGGACAACAGTAAGACATCGCCGGGCACCACTTGCTCAGCGGGCAGCAAGGCTGGCTGCTGAGCGCGTAGCACTTTGGCTTTGATGGTGACTTGTGAGCGCAATTTTTCAACCGCGTTGCCAGCGCGATATTCTTGCACAAACCCCAACATTGTGCTGCCGATCACCACCGCCAGCACGATGAGGGCATCGGCCCATTCACCGACAAAGGCCGAAATGGCGGCGGCAAAGATCAGGATGAGGACGAGGGGGTTTTTGAATTGCGCTAGCAGCAGTGTAAATAGGCTGGCTTGATGTTGGATATGCAGCCTATTTGGCCCATATTGTTTGAGGCGGTTTTCGGCTTCGCTGGGTTGCAAACCTTGATCGCTGCTGTGTAGGGCCGAAATAAGCTGGGGGGTGGGCACGCTCCAATAGGCAGGCACGATCGGCAGGGGGTTGGTTGAGCGATTAAATGATTTCATGGCGCAATTACATAACAGCCCGCTCGGGTTGGGTGATCTTCGACCTGTGAGCCATGACGCACCTTGCGAATGAGCCATAGCACTTGCCAATCTCCATTCGCTGCGATGGTGTGAATGATCCCAAACCAGAGCAAATTGCTATCCCCTAGTATAAGACTGCAAATGTAGGGGATGATGCCTAAAATCAGTCTGGGCGTCAATCCACCCATTTGGTAAGCGCTAATATCAACCGCCTCTTCATATGCCAAACGCACTATATAACCATTGAAGTTAGGGGTTTTGCCCCTAACTTCAATGGTTATATAGTGCGTTTGGCGAAAAATAGTTTTATTCCCCCCGATTTGCAAAATGGCAATCGGCAAGGCGATGATAAATGCAATCATGTTGGCGCGTAATTTCGAGATTGAAAGATCCTCTTTGGGTTGCTTGGGCATGTGTGTTTCCATCGCTATTCAGAAAAGTCTTTTCCAGAGATTTTTGTCGATTTCACGCGATTCGTGCCAAGCTTAGGTTGGCACGAATCGCGTGAAATCGGCATATCACACAAAAAACGTTATGTGATATCTTATTCGCCAAAAGCCAAGCGTGCCGATAGATGCGCCAAGGTTGATTCGGCCCCTTGGTTTTGGTTGACCCCTTTGGCAATGAGTGCATCAAAACAACCGCCGGTGACAGCGTTATAAAGTGGCAATGCATGACAATTGCGCCCGTAAAACCATTCTAAGGCCGATTGTGCCAGCGTATGATAACGTGGTTGTTCTAAGATTGAGGCGGCGGTTAACAATGCTTCGGTCATACAAGCCGCATCAATAGGCTGTTGATCAAACGTTGCGGCGGGGCTGTCTTGTTGATACCAACCATTTTGGCCGATCAGGTTGAGTTGATCATTCACAAAGGTGGTCTTGATCAAAAATTCAAGGCTGCGTTGCCCGACCTCTAAATAGCGTTTTGAGCCGGTTAATTTGCCCGCCACAAGCATGGCTTGGGCCAAAGTGGCATTGCCATAGGTCAATGATCGCTCAAACCATTGCCATTTGTCATCGGCCACCTGCTGAAAAAGCCCGGCTAAATAAGCGGCATATTGGTCGATGTGGGCTAACATCACGGCAGCGTTTTCGTTAGCTGCATATACCTCGGCACAGCCAAGCATTGCCGATGCCACTGCACGCGGTGAGGTTAGCCACTCGATCGAGGTCTTGGCGCGGTTAAACATCCATAATGCGGCATCGCACATGCCTTTTTCGGGGGCATGGTTTACGCCATACCCTAGCGCCCACAACGCCCGCCCATTTGAATCGGGCGAACCTTCAGATTCTAGCCATTGTCGGTCATAACCGGCAAAATTGCGAAATAGGCCGTCTTCACGCTGGGCATAAAGCATAAAGGCCAAGTAGCGCCGCGCCAAGATGAGTAAATCGGTGCGATTGGTGATGGCATAAGCCTGTAAAGCCACCACAAAGGCTCGTGCATTGTCATCTAAGGTATAGCCATGATTGGGGTCGCCGATGCTCCAACGCGCATGTTGCAATAGACCGGTGTCATCGCTCATATGCACCAAATGATCAAAACGCAGAGATGGGTATATCATGCGAAATTACCTCCTTATACGTATTCACATATTGCTCGGCTACGGCAGGCCAAGTCCAGCTTCGGCTAAAGGCATAGGCGCGTTGTTCCATTGAGTGCCGCAGGTTGGGGTGATCGAGCAAATTGTTGATGGCATGGGTCATCGCAGCGCTGTCGCGGAATGGCACAAGGGTGCCATTGCCATTGCCCAACACCTCGCGGGCATGAATAAAAGGGGTCGAGATGATGGCCTTGCCGCTGCCCATTGCATAAGCCAAAGTGCCACTGACAATTTGGGTGGGGTTGAGGTAAGGAATAAGATAGGTATCGGTGGCCAATAAATAATTGATGAGCTGGCTTAACGAGAGATAGCGATCGATAAAGGCCACATTGTTTTGCAACTGCAAGTCGTTTACCAGCGTTTGTAATTGGGCGCGATAGGCCTCGCCTTCGTGGGCACGCACCCCGGGGTGGGTTTGCCCAATGATGAGATAAAGCACTTCTGGGTGTGTGCGCACCACTTCGGGCAATGCGCGTATGGCAAATTCGATGCCCTTATTGGGGCTAATGAGGCCAAAAGTAGACAAGAGGGTGCGATCTTTATAGCCCAAATTTAGCTTGCTGGCAAAGTGGGCGCGTATGGGTTGGGTGACGGTGGGAATGCCATGCGGGATCATTTTGATTTTATTGCGTGGAATACCGTAATCTTGGGTCAAAATGTCGGTGGCGGCATTGGCGAGCACAATGAGGCGAGCGCTGTGTTGGGCCAGATCGCCAGTGACCCGCCGCAATACTGGATCGGGATTGGGGATGACAGAGTGCAAGGTCGTCACAATAGGCTTGTTGGCCCGTTTATACAGCTCAAGCAAATATTCGCCGCGTTCACCCCCAAACAGGCCATATTCATGTTGAATATTAATCGCATCAATCGGCATTTGGGCTAATTTTTGGCTGGCGGCGATATAACTGCGTATGTCGTTGCGCTCAATTTTGATCTGCACCTGTTTATCATAGGCATAGCCTTCAGGGCGGTCATTCATTGCCATAACAACCGATGGCTGGTTGGTTGCTGTTTCAACCGCTGTCA
The DNA here is from genome assembly GCA_018969115.1 of Chloroflexota bacterium. GTDB lineage: Bacteria > Chloroflexota > Anaerolineae > J036 > Brachytrichaceae > AQU-03. The sequence continues at coordinate 12,306 of JAGWYZ010000098.1, forward strand.
TGACATCGTAGGTAAATGTGGCAATGCCGCATTGTCGTGGCGGAAAACTGCCCAAGAAGGCCACTCTGGGCGGTGTTTGGAGCGTGGCGAAATTATTGAGGGGACGTTGCAAGGAAACAGTTGGAAAATACATAATGAGCTACCTCCGGTATCTCAGATTAGGGCCGGTTTGCGATGCCGGTGTATGGCTTTGGGTAGAAATAAAGAGCAATTCTCGATGTTTTGGGGTGATCGAGGGATGTGCTTTTTATTTGGATTGTGTTTAAATATGCGTTATGAATGCATCTTATAACCCTTCAGACTTTATGGCATCTGGAGAGTGGGGAGTATTTGTCACCCCCAGTTGGGGAGGGGAAAGCCATACGAGGTTTTACGTTGAAATCACTTTTTTGACAAAGGTTAAAAAAGGGGTGCCATTGTCAAAATAAATGCGCAAGGTGTCGCCACTGACCTCGTAGCGCATGGCTGTTTGCAGCGATTTGAGATACCACGCCTCTTGTTGCATTGCGACAGGTTGACAAGCCATTAATGTGCTAACCAATGCGCCAAATTTGAGTTTATCGCCATCAATACGATACGTCCCACCGAGGCTATTGCAACCGCCGTCGCCATTGACACGCCCAACTGTGTGTCAAATGTAATGGATGAAAAAACAGCCGCAGCCACTTTGCCATCGAGGCTGCTTTCTTGCAATTGCCAAGTGCTGCCGGCCAAACTTGAGGTTGGGGTGGTGACAATTTGTGAATTGGCGGTGCAATCATTGGCAATGATGTTGCCTTTTGTATCTTCAATTCGCGCATCATCGCCTTTGCCAAACATCAAGGTATTTTCATTGCCATATCGGATGCCGCTGCCGCTGATTAATTGGGTCAACACTTGGGTTTTGCCATTGATGGTTAAGCTGGCTTGGTTGTTGCTAAAGACGATGTGAAATTTCTGACCATCAAGACAGGTGAAGTCGACATTGTAGATCGCAGCCGGGCCTGTTGTCGGGTTAGGGCTTTGAGGCAGCACTGGTGTTTTTTTGATAATGATCGTTGGCAGTGGGGTGCTCAAGGGGGTGGTAGGGGCGACACAGGCCATAAGCAATATGCACTGAACAAATATGATGGGTAGGTGTTGATGATTGGGTTTCAAGGTGTTTTCCTTTATGACTCAGCAAATAAATTTATTCGTGTAAGCGCCAAGCTGATGATTTTGTGCTTTCACTATTGCACTATTTCTATTAATTTGTTGTTTTGTAATTTAAAAGCGCGGGTCACAATTGGGATTGAGGCTGTTGCAGTGGGCATATTGGGCTGATAAGGTGATATGACCGCAAAAATAGTGCCAGAACGAATGGTAATCGATTGAACCAAAATATGATCACCCAACAAAATAGAATACATGGGGGTGGCAACCCCATCCTTATTAATCACGCCGGTAAGGGTGGTAAGCGTGTCATTGCCATCAGATGTAATCATCAATAAGACCACTGCGTCTTCGATCCCATCACCATTGATATCGCCAAATGCTTGCTCTTTGCCCAATTGGACTTTAATTTTTGCTGCCGATCCAAAAGTGATATTACCTTCATAGCTGCCGTCTTTTAATTGCACTATGCCGGTTTTTGTTTGTTTAATCGGATATTTAGCATTGCGCAAGGTTTCTAAAACAGAAAGGCTTGGCTGTGGGGGGCGTATGGGCAGTATCTCTGTCGCATTATCGACATGGGTCAATGACATCGCCATTGGCTTGTTAATTGCCATCCCCATACGGATAAAGGTTGCTGCGATTGCACCACTACTTGTATGCAATTCTAATTGGTCACCATCGAGACGATAGGTCGTCGTCATCTCAAGGGCTTTGATGTCATTTGCCTCTTGTGCCATCACCCCGGCTGGCTCGGCACAGGTGCTGTGGGTCGTTGTGATGGCGCTGATGTTTATTTTTTTACCAGCCAATTCGTAATTGGCAGTATAGGTATTGCAACCAGCCAAGCCCCCCAATTTGCCATCGTTGCTAAAGTTTATTGAGATATTTGAACCAATCAAAATACTCATGACCGCAAATTTGCTGTTGTTATAACCAGTTGTGTGCCAAGTGATCCTATTTAGATCGCTGCTTTGCTTCATAAACGAAGCCAAGGCTTTGTCATTCTCATCAAATAAGGTTAATTGTTGACCAACAATCTGGTAACGTGCCGTTGTTGTAATCGTCGCCAGATAGCTGTTGCCTGTTTTTTTGAGTGGGTCTGAACATGCAATCAAGGTTGAGGCGATATTCTTGCTGATGGTGAGTTTATCGCCTTTTATCATGTAGGCACTGCCATAATTGTTGCAACCATTTGTTGCATTTATATTGTTATTGGCAAAATTAAGGGTAATTAAGACAGTGTTTCTTAAAACAATTTTTC
>JAGWYZ010000397.1 GCA_018969115.1 Chloroflexota bacterium
CCAGTCGCAAAACCGGCTCAGCCCACCCTTGCGCCAACGTTGGTCCCGACTGCGGCCCCGACCTCAGTCCCAACGCTTGCGCCAAAACCTACCGATGTGCCGAAGCCGACCGAAGCCCCTAAACCCACCGCCACTCCAAAACCCAAAATGGTTGTGGCGACGACGGTTGAGCCTTTGACCAATATTGTCTACAACATCGGTGGCAACCGTATTGAGTTGATTGGTATCATCCCGCCGGGCACCGATTCACATACCTTCGAGCCAGCCCCCTCAGACGCGGTACGTTTGGCGCAAGCCGATGTGGTGTTTGTCAATGGTTTGTTTCTCGAAGAGCCGACGGTTAAATTGGCAAAGGCCAACCTGAAGAAAGGGGCCGAGATTGTGCAATTTGGCGAAAACACGATTAAACAACAAGATTGGGTATTCGACTTTTCATTTCCAAAAGACGAGGGAAAACCCAACCCGCATTTGTGGATGAACCCGTTGTATGCTTTGCGATATGCCGAACTTACGAAAGACGCGCTCAGCCGCCGCGATGCTGATAACGCCGACTTTTATGCCAAAAACTATGCGGCCTATAAAACCAGAATCGAGGCGCTCGATGTGGCAATTAAAAAGACCATCGACAGCATTCCGGCGGCAAATCGCCGTTTGCTGACTTATCATGATTCGTTTGCCTATTTTGCGCCTCGTTATGGCATGAAGGTCATCGGCGCGATTCAGCCATCGAGTTTCTCGGAGCCAACTGCCAAAGAAGTGGCGCAACTGATTCAACAGATTAAAGCCGAAAAAGTGCCCGCCATTTTTGGTTCAGAAGTATTTCCATCCAAAATACTTGAACAAATCAAGAAAGAATCAGGGGCACAAATTATCGAAACGTTGTCGGATGACGCCTTGCCGGGCGAAGAAAATGCGCCTAATCACACCTATATCGGCATGATGGTCGACGATGCCATAACAATGGCCAAGGTTTTGGGCGGCAAACCCGAACTCATCTCGACTTTTGATGTCACAAACGTTGTTACTAAATAAACGATGAAGGATGAAGGGTGAAGGATGAAAATAAATTCGCCCTTCATCTTTCACCCTTCATCTTTCACCCTTTACCTTGCATCCTCTTATCGAATTGCGCAATGTCGCATTTACCTATCATCTTGGGCGTAATTCAGTGCCAATTTTGCAGCATGTTGATTTACATTTACATGCCGGACAATTTGCGGCGGTGGTTGGGCCAAGTGGCGCAGGTAAAACCACGCTCTTAAAGTTAGTGCTTGGCATGTTGCACCCAACTGGCGGCGTAATCACAACCGATCCCACCCGCATTCCCATCTCGGGTGAAAAAATCCGCCCATTACGCATGGGCTATATTCCGCAACTTGAGACCGTCGATTGGAATTTTCCGGTCACAGTTGAACAAGTGGTGTTGATGGGCCGTACCCGCCAATATTCGCTCTGGCCTTGGCATTCAAAGCAAGACTATGCTATGTTGGCGCAGGTATTGACCGAAATGGAGATTGCCCATCTTGCCAAACGCCATATTCGCGAGTTATCGGGCGGGCAACAACAACGGGTGTTTTTGGCACGGGCGCTGATTGCCGAGCCAGATTTGTTGGTGCTAGATGAGCCGACCAGTGGTGTAGACATGCGCACGGCACAAAATGTATTGCACGTGTTGGCTGATTTAAACAAACGCGGTATGACCATTCTCATGACCACCCACGATCTTAATTTGGCAGCCGCGCATGTGCCTTGGATTGTATGCCTTAACAAACAGGTGATTGCACAAGGCAAACCCGAAGCGGTATTTACTACCGAAAATCTCAACCAAACCTATCAAAGTGATATGCTCGTCATTCGGCAAGATGGCATGCTCATCATTCAACAAAAACCACACGGTCACACCTATCATGATCTTGTGCCCAACCCCGTGCTCGGACACTAATAAATTACGAATTACGAATTGGAAAGCCAATTCGTAATTCGTAATTCGTAATTCTCTATGTCTCCTTTTGAATTTGAATTTTTTCGGAATGGCTCAATTGTGGCAGTGCTTGTTGGCGGGCTGTGTGGGCTGATTGGTGTTTATGTGGTGTTACGTGGTATGAGCTATATCGGGCATGGGTTGTCACACGCTATATTTGGTGGCGCGGTGGTGTCTTATGTTATGCAGTGGAACTTTTACATCGGCGCAGGCGCGTGGGGGTTTTTGGCGGCCTTGCTTATTAACCAAACCGTGCGTCGCACCAAAATTGGGGCAGATGCTGCCATTGGCGTGATTACCACCGCAAGTTTTGCCATTGGTATTGCCCTCATCAGCCGCTATCGCAAATTTACTCGTAATTTTGA
>JAGWYZ010000099.1 GCA_018969115.1 Chloroflexota bacterium
CACTATTTCTGTGTGCCATATGGCACACAGAAATAGTGATTTCGGCGAAAACTTTTTATCCTTTAATATTGCGAAGATATTAACCTTGATTAAAGTCGCGCAACAAATTGTAAGATTGTCTAATCAATATTTTTTATGGCTGCTAAAACAACTAAATCCAGCGCCAAAGGCGCAAAATCCTTTGCTTCCTCAGCTTCTTCATCCGATTTAACATTAAAAGACCTCGCCAAATCATTGTCGATACGGAATGTTGGGCCGTCACGCGGTGGGCGTGTGATTGCGGTTGCAGGTGACCCAAATGACCAAGCTACCTTTTATTTTGGTGCGGTGTGTGGTGGTGTATTTAAAACCAATGATGCTGGGCTGACTTGGATAAACATCACCGATGGTTTTCTTAAAACATCATCAGTGGGCAGCATTGTGGTTGCGCCAAGCGACCCTAATGTCATCTATATCGGCATGGGCGAAAGCACCATTCGCACCGACGTGAGCTATGGCGACGGCGTGTATAAATCGACCGACGGTGGTAAGACTTGGGCGCATTGTGGTCTCACTGATACGCGCCACATTGGCAAGATCGATGTTCATCCTAAGAACCCCGACATTGTGTATGTTGCCGCGTTAGGTCATGCTTTTGGCGACAACGAAGAACGCGGGTTTTATAAATCGATCGACGGCGGCAAAACATGGCGCAGGACTTTGTATAAGAGCACCAAGGCTGGTGCGGTTGATTTCACATTTGATCCACGTAACCCCGATATTATTTATACCAGTGTGTGGCAAGTGTATCGTAATGGTTATGAATTGGTGAGCGGTGGCCCCGATAGTGGGTTGTGGCGCAGCAATGACGGCGGCGAAACTTGGACTGAGATCACCAAAAACAAAGGCTTACCTAGCGCAAATAAAAGCGATAATTTGATCGGCAAGATTGGGTTATCGGCCTCGCCGGTGCAGGCTGGGCGGGTGTATGCCATTGTTGAGTCGAAAGAAAAGCCGGGTTTATATCGCAGTGATGATTTTGGCAATTCATGGGCATTGGTGAGCGATAACCCCGATTTACGCCGCCGCCCATTCTATTACATGCATGTGCATTGCGACACGCAAGAGCCAGACACGGTGTATATCAATAACATGAACTTCTCGAAATCGACTGATGCTGGCAAGACCTTTACGGCCATTCCAACCCCGCACGGTGATAATCATGGTTTGTGGATTGACCCCAAAAACAACAAACGCATGATTCAGAGCAATGACGGCGGCGCCAATGTGTCATTTAACGGCGGTTTTTCGTTTAGCTCAATTCATAACCAATTGACTGGGCAGTATTATCAAATCGATGTTGATAATCAATTCCCTTATCGTTTATATGCCACCCAACAAGACAACAGCTCGATTAGTGTGCCAAATGACACTATTAGTGGGCCAGTGACATGGGGTGACTGTAACGCGGCTGGGACTGGTGAGAGTGGTTATATTGCGGTAAAACCCGATGACCCAAATATTGTGGTGGTGGGTGCGGTAGGTAGCTCGCCCGGTGGTATGGGGGCGTTGCAAAAATATGATCATCACACGCGCCAAATTCAATTGATTAACGTGTGGCCTGCGCCTTATAGTGGTGACGATCCGTCCAACTTTAAGCATCGTGTGCCTTGGACATCACCCATTTTCTTCTCGCCTCACGACAGCGACACGCTTTATGTTTGTGCCGAGAGCGTATTCCGCAGCACCAATTTGGGCCAAAGCTGGGACGAAATTAGCCCAGACCTGACCACGAATGACCGCAGCAAGCAAAAAGCTTCGGGTGGGCCGATCACGCTTGATACCAGTGGCGCAGAGTTTTATTGCACCATTTTCACTTTGCGTGAATCACCACACACCAAAGGGGTGTTGATGTCGGGCAGCGACGATGGGTTGATTTATATTACCCATGATGATGGCAAAAATTGGGTGAATGTGACTGAAGGCACACGCGCTGCTGGTTTGCCAGAGTGGGCATGGATTCGCACCGTTGAGCCATCCCCTCATGTTGCAGGCACATGGTATATGGCTGCTACCAAATACAAGTTGGATGATACCAAGCCCTATGTGTTTAAGAGCACTGATGATGGTAAGACGTGGAGTCAGATCACCAATGGGATTGCTGAGGGTGATTATGTGCGGGTGGTGCGCAGCGACCCCAATGTGGCTGGGGTGTTGTATTGTGGCACCGAGACCGGCTTGTATGTGTCGGTTGATGATGGGGCCAATTGGACCCGCTGGGAGAGCTTGCCAGTGACCCCAGTGTTTGACCTCAAGGTCAAAGATCATGATTTGGTGATTGCGACTCATGGGCGTGGTTTCTGGATTGTGGATGATTTGACCCCAATTTATGATGCGGCGAAGGCGTTGCCAAGCAATGCGACCCTGTTTAACGTCGAAAAGATTTATCGCATCATTCCTGATTTAGTCGCCAGTTGGGCTGCTAGCGAGGGTAAGGGTTATAGCCTTGGCTTGGGTTCTTCGGCCACGTTTATGGCTAGCAAAGATGAAACCGGGCAAGTGGTTCGCACTTTCCTTGATGCAGGCCAAGGCGCGCCGCGGGGTGTGGCGTTGATGTATTACATCCCCGAATCACAAGCCGCCAGCACAGCTTCGCTCAAGATTTATGACAGCGAGGGCAAATTGTTGCGTAGTTATGCGCCAAAGGCCGCCGATTATGATAAATGGGATGACAAGAAGAAATATATGGACAGTGGCCCATGGATCACGGTAAAACCGGGCATGAACAAATTTGTGTGGAATTTGCGTCTTGCTGGGGCCGAGCGTGTGCCGGGCAACAAGACCGCGCTCGAAATGTGGGAAGGGCCATTGGTATTGCCGGGGCAATATAAAGCTGTACTTGAGTTAGGTGAAACCAAGTGTGAGATTGGTTTTGAAGTGGTGAATGACCCACGTGTGAAGACCAGTATGACCTCGTTACGCCAACAATTACGTTTGCTCACCCAAATCCGCGATTCGATCAGCGACTGTCACCGCACGGTGAATAAGTTGCGCGATGTGCGTGATCAGGTGAAGAATTGGGAGAAGCATTTGACGGATGCCGATTTGGTGAAACAAGCCACTGATTTGGTTAAGAAGTTAGACGCTATCGAAGACAAGTTGATTACGACAGATGCGGATGGGTTGATGAGCAAGGCGCGTTTGAATGCGGCTTTGGGGATGCAAGTGAGCGTGGTCAGTAGCGCCGATAGCGCTCCCACCAAGCAAAGCATTGAGCTATATAAAGAAACGGCAGCCAAAGTTGATGCCGCGCTGGAAGAGTTTGCTGCGATTGTGAAGACCGATATCAAGGCCTTTAACAGTGCGGTTCGTAATGCGCGTGTAAACGCGGTGGTGGTTTAAATATTTTGTGAATTACCAATTGTAATTTTCAAAATTAAAAAATAATACCAAAATTACTATCCCTCCATCCCCATAAGGGATGGAGGGATAGTAATTTTGGTGATGTCACATTGATATGAAAGCTGCCGTATTAACCCAATTTCGTCAACCCCTTGAAATGCTTACCATGCCAGACCCGAAGCCCGGCCCCGACGATGCCGTACTTGAGGTGGTGTGTTGCGGTATTTGTCGCAGCGACTGGCACGCATGGCAAGAAGATTGGACCTGGTTTGGCATGAAGATTAAACCGCCGCATATTTTGGGACATGAAATCAGCGGGCGGGTGATTGAAGTGGGCAAGAATGTGCGCAGCTACAAAGTGGGTGATCGGGTAACGGCGGCTTTTCATACCGCGTGTGGGCATTGTTTTGCCTGTAGCACCGGTCATTCTAATCAATGTACAAGCGGTTCTGGCTCAATTGGCTTTAGTTTTCAGGGTGGCTTTGCCCAATATGTGTCTATTCCACAAGCGGATGTGAATTTGGTGCGTTTGCCCGATGCTGTAGATGACATGAGTGCTGCCGCGCTTGGCTGCCGATTCATGACGGCGTATCATGGGGTGATTGAGCGGGCAGCGGTGCAGGCAGGTGAATGGGTGGCGGTGTTTGGTTTGGGTGGTGTTGGGCTTTCGGCGTTGCAAATTGCGGTGGCTGCGGGTGCGCAGGTCATCGCTGTCGATATCAGCGACGATAAATTGCAAGCAGCGCAGGTCGAGGGTGCAGCCGTTACGATTAATGGCAAAAGCGGTGCAGCTCACAAAGAGATTAAAGCCTTGACCAAAGGTGGGGTCAATGTCTCTGTCGATGCGCTGGGTATTGCCGAAACTGCGTTGCCAGCCATTGGCTCATTGCGGCGGGGCGGGCGGCATTTGCAAATTGGCATGACCAGCCAAAAAGAGCAGGGCAAAATTGCCTTGCCGGTTGATTCGATGGTGCAGCAAGAGCTAAGTTTTATTGGCACTTATGGCTGCCCGGTAACGAGCTACCCGCGTTTGCTGTCGTTGGTTGCCAGCGGTAAGCTTAACCCTAAACGTTTGGTGAAAGATATTGTTTCGCTCGATCAAACTAGCGATGTGTTGACTGCGATGACCAATTATTCGACCATGGGTTTGAGTGTAATTAATCGCTGGTAGTTTTATCGCATCTGCTCAATAATTAGGTGTAAGCCCCAAAGAAGCAATGTCAAAATCACCATATGGCCTTTGATGACATAGGCTTTGCTCATGTCATCAAAGGCCATGTAGTGATTTTAACGAAAATTTATTTTATTTGCCCTATTTTATTGAGAAGAAGATACGTTTTATACTAAACTAAAGAAGGGTAAAAATTGAGGAAATGTCGAAGTCACTGTCCATTTACAAGCATCGCTTGTAAATGGACAGTGACTTCGGCGAAAATGTATATGCACACACGCACGTCATATCGCTATGGGTTGATTGGTTTAATGACAATGCTGGCTTTGGTTATGCCCGTGTCATGGGCGCAGGCCACATTGCCAACCCGACCACAGGCCTTGCCAGCCATTACGCTGACGGTCGATGCCGGTTATGGTGGCTATACCAAACAAGACACATGGACCCCATTACGGATTGGCGTGACCAGCACCGAAACGGTAGACGGCGAATTGGTGCTGGAAGACACCAATCAAGAAAATAGTGCCGATAAAATTTATGCGCCAGTGACCTTGGTAAAAAATGCGCGGCGGCAAGTGGTGTTATATGCCCCGCCCGGTCGCACGGCGGTCAATATTAAGTTTTATACCAATGGTGTTGAATTAAGCAGTACTCCAGTCACGGTGCGCCAATTGGCAAATACAGATCGGTTGGTGGTGGTGTCGGGCGAACCCTTAGACGGCTTTAACTTTTTAGGCGATTTGCGCACCCCGCTGGGTGGGCGCAGCTTTTTGGCACAAATGCGGCTCGATCAAATGCCCGATCGTGTGGCGGCTTGGAGTGCCGTTGACGTATTTATTGTGAATAATGTTGACAGCGCTTTGTTGACCGAGGCACAAAAAGGCACGGTGCGGGCGTGGGTGGTGAATGGTGGGCATTTGATCGTGGGTGGCGGGCCGGGGGCGCGTCTGACTGCGCCACCTTGGGGCGACATTCTGCCGACCCGCACTGGGGCTGCCACCAATGGTGGGCAAGGGTCGTTGGTGAATTTGAATGCCTTTGTGGCGGCCAATCGGATCGAACCCATTGCCGAAGTGCCGACCCAGACCACCACGATTCCATTGGCCCCCATGCAAATTGTGGCCCCCGATGCCCAAGTGTTGGTAAATGGGGCCAATGCGCCGTTGATTGTGCGGCGCAATTTGGGGCGCGGTTTGGTCGATCAATTGGCTTTTGATGCCACCATTGCGCCATTGCGGGATTGGTCTGAGCGGGTGCAATTGTTTGCCACCTTGTTTGGTGGGCGGGTGGGGCAGCCGCAAGCGCTTGGCCCATTACGGGCCGAGGATGCCGCCAGTAAGGCAGCTAAATCCATCCCATCGGCGGGGCTGCCTTCATTTTTAATGATTTTGATATTTTTGGTACTCTATATTGGGATGTTGGGGCCGTTAAACTTTACCGTTTTGCGCAAATTTAACCGCTTAATGTGGGCTTGGGTCACTATTCCTGTCATTGTGCTTTTATTTAGTGCGGTTGGGTTTGTGGCAAGTGTGCGTATGCGCGGCAGCCAAGTGTTATCGAATCGCGTCAGTTTGGTTTATGGCGATGCCAGAGTGAACGAAGGCAATTTGATGGAGTTTGTTGGGGTGTTTGCGCCGCGGCGGGTTGACCTTAATCTCAATACCCAACGTGGATTTGGTATGCCGATCCGCGAATTTAGCACTGTTTCAAGTTCGGCCCGTCCATTAGCACCTATTCCCGTCACTATGCGCCAAAGCGATGTGACGCGAGTCGAGAAGATTGGGGTGAGCAACACTGAAATGAAGTCGTTTTTTGTGCGCGGCGAGGCCGTATTGCCCAAGATCAGCACCGAACTGCGTATGTCATCGGTGTTAAAACCCGATGATGCCCCGACCATTACCGGGGTGATCGTCAATCAGTCGAATGCGACACTTGAAGATTGTGTCTTGATGGCGAGCGACTGGCAAAAATTTAAGGGCGAATTTCCGCCGGGTGGCAAGCTTGATGTCAATTTGCAGTTGTTGCGGCATCGTATGCGACCGGTTATCCCCCCCGTCATTGAGCGTTTTAGCGCCAGTGGCTACAGCGGCTCTATTTCGTCGTTTTCATCGGGGCGCAACACCCGTTATTTATATTCAACCGGCGATAACCTTAATGCGCAATTGGTGGAATGGCGCGATTATGGCAGCGATAAAACCGATAAAGACAATGATGTCGGTTTGCTTTTAGCCACTTTTGGTGATTTGCGCTCGCAGGCGGGTTTGGGTGCAACTTTGGCGTGTTGGGAAAAGACCAATCGTAGCAATGTGCAATTTGATGATGCGCAATATTCAGATCGTGGGCTTCGGATGTGGGATGTGCCGCTGCAGACTTTGACGGTGCAACCCGATATGGCAATTCCGGCGGATTTATATACGTGGAATGTGGCCTCATCAACCTCGGCGGCGATTGTGAATGATGCAGGTTTGTCGCTTGAGGCAGGTAAGCATGTGTTTGCCTTTACGCCTTGGCTGCCAGTGCGCAGTACCTCAACGAACGCCAACTTGCGTATTTCGCTTGAGTTTGGTACGAGCAGTTCACGCCAAGCCTTGCGTGAGTCGTCGATATGGTTGTTTGATTGGCAAACGCAAAAATATTTGCGGGTGCGTAGCAGTATTCAGGTGGCCAACGCTACTTTTACCGTGCCGGGCAATTATGTTTCACCTGCTGGCGAGGTGCGTATGCTAATCGATGTTGGCAGCGAAGTATTGGCCCTTACCGACATGCGGATGGATGCGCAGTTGAAGTAGTAGAGAGTGGATAGTGGATAGTTTTTCTCCACTATTCACTTACATACTCAGGATACCTAGGCTCATACATAGCGGCTTTTACGTCTGACATGATATCAGTAGGGCGGGTTTTGTCACTGAAGCCACGTGTGTAGACAACCGTGCACACGGCGGCGGCAATGGCTGCCGAAATTTCGCGGATGCGATTGAGGGCTGGGTAAATGCGCCCAAGCGCAAGGTCTTGTTGGGTGACGATATTGGCAAGTGTGCGGGCCGCCACAAAAAACATTTCATCGGTCACGATTTTGGCTTGGCTGACGATAATGCCTAAACCAACCCCGGGGAATACATAGGCATTGTTGCCTTGGCCGGGCACAAAAGTTTGCTGGTTGTAATCGACTGGGTTAAATGGGCTGCCGCTGGCAAAGATGGCTTTGCCCTCCGACCATTCGTAGGCTTGCGCGGCGGTGCATTCCGATTTGCTGGTGGGGTTAGACAAGGCAAACACCATCGGGCGCTCGTTAAATTCACACATGGCCTCGACCATCGGCTGGGTAAATTTGCCACTGCCCGACAAGCCAATAATGGCCGAAGGCCGCAGATCGAGCACCGACCCCATAAAATCTTTAATTGGCGTATGTTCGTGGGCATACGGCAGTTTGTGCGCGGTCAGATCATTACGGCTATTTACAACCAAGCCCTTTGAGTCCACCATCCAACAGGTTTTGCGTGCATCGGCTTCGCTTATGCCTTCGGCCATCAAGGCCGACACGATCAAATCGGCGCAGCCAACCCCGGCCTCACCTGCGCCCATAAATAAAAAGCGCTGCTCAGTTAGTTTTTTGCCGCTAATACGCAAGGCCGAGTAAACCCCAGCCAACACCACGCTTGCGGTTCCTTGAATATCGTCATTAAATGAGCAGATTTGCGGCTGATAGTGATGTAAAAAGCGAAAAGCGTTACTGTTGCCAAAATCTTCCCATTGTAATAAGGCTTTCGGCCAAACTTCTTTCACTGCTTGCACAAATTCATCAATCAGCGCATCGTAGACGGGGCGCTCGATGCGGCGAATGGCTTCGCCGATATAGAGCGGGTCTTCGAGCAAGGCCTCGTTATTGGTTCCGGCATCAATGGCAATGGGCAAACATTGCATGGGGTGAATGCCAGCGCAAGCCGTATAAAGCGCCAATTTGCCGACGGGGATACCCATGCCATTTAAGCCCAAATCGCCCAGCCCCAAAATGCGCTCACCATCGGTGACGACAATACAGCGCACATCGTCGATGGGCCAATTGCGTAATACCTCTTTCACTTTGCCAGCATCGCGGTGCGAAATAAATAAACCTTGTGGGCGGCGAAACACCCGCCCAAACTCTTGGCAGCCACGCCCAACCGTAGGTGTATAAACAATTGGCATCAGTGCTTCGAGGTTATCGACCAAAACCCGAAAAAAGACGGTTTCGTTGCGCTCGCGCAAATTCATCAAATAAATGTATTTGTCGAAATCAGTTGCACATTTTTCAAGGCTTGCTAACACGCGTTCGGTTTGTTCATCCATATTAGCGAGTCGGGGCGATAACAATCCCCGCAATCCTAGTGCATCGCGCTCGGCTGCGCTAAACGCAGTGCCTTTATTCCAAAATGGGTCACGTACGAGGTCGATGCCTCGACGGGGGGGAGTAACAGCAACTTTTGTTGGGAGATTTTGCATAATGGACATGATGAAATTGAGACGCTCAGGATGGGTTTGAGGTCTTAAGGGTATTTTAACGTATTAGCAAGCGTTGGCTTTGCGTGTGTTTTAGCATTTCGCCTTACAATTCGCCCCATGCGAATTGCTGAAATACACCGCGTGACGAAGGAAACCAACGTGCGCGTAAAACTAAATTTAGACGGCAGTGGTCTGGCCAATATTCAAACTGGGGTGGGGTTTTATGACCATATGCTGCATCATATTGCCCATCATGGCTTGTTTGATCTTGAAATCGCCGCGACTGGCGATTTGCATATCGACGAACATCACACCGTTGAAGATGTGGCGATTGCGCTAGGGCAAGCGCTCGACCGCGCCTTGGGCGACCGCGCCGGTATTGTGCGCATGGCCGATGCTTTTGTGACGATGGACGAGGCACTGGCACATGTGATTATCGACCTGAGCGGGCGGGCGTATTGCGTGTGCGATGCCACATTCACCAGCGACCGTATGGGCGGGATGGGCACGTCGTTGGTGGCGCATGTGTTTGAATCGATTGCTACCCATGCCCGCATGAATCTTCATGCCCGCGTGTTGTATGGGCGCGATGACCATCACAAGACCGAGGGGCTATTTAAGGCGCTGGGGCGCGCCCTCGATGCTGCAACTCAATTTGACCCACGTCGTAGGGGTGTGCCTTCGACAAAAGGGGTGATTTAGAGCCATGAGCTTTGAGCCATGAGCCGTGAGCTTTGGGTCATGACTCATGAGTTTTGGGCTATAAGCGTAGGTGCTTTGACCTTTGAAACATAAAAATTTTGCGCTATGATTCACAGCCAAAGCTCATGGCTCACGGCTCACGGCTTCTTAAAATATGAAAATTCTTGTCGTTGGTGGTGCTGGCTACATTGGCAGCGTTACCTCACAACTCCTTGTCGCAGCTGGACATCATGTCAGCGTATTCGATAATCTAAGCACTGGGCACCGTGATGCGGTTCCCGATCAGGCACAATTTATTTGCGGTGATCTTGCGAACCAAGCTGAGATTGATGCCGCAATTAAGCAGGTGCAGCCCGAAGCAATTTTGCATTTTGCGGCATTGATTGAGGCGGGTGAGAGTATGAAAAATCCCGCTAAGTTTTATCGCACCAATGTGGGTTATACCCTCAATTTGCTCGATGCGTGTGTGCGTTTTGAGGTTAAAAAGCTGGTGTTTTCATCTACGGCTGCCATTTTTGCCGCCAGCGATGCGCCCATTAGTGAAAATTCGCGGATTGAACCCGCCAATTGTTATGGCGAAACCAAATTGACCGTAGAGCGTATGCTGAAATGGTTTGGGCAAATTCATGGCATCCGTTATAGCGTGTTGCGTTATTTCAATGCCTGCGGGGCCTATGGCACACGTGGCGAGGCACACACACCCGAAACCCATCTGATACCGCTCACGTTACAGGCGGCAATGGGCCAACGCCCGGCCATCAATATTTATGGCACCGATTACGCTACCCCTGATGGCACTTGTGTTCGCGACTATATTCACGTTGCCGATTTGGGCAGCGCCCATGTGTTGGCGCTCAATTATTTGGCAGAACACAATACAATCACGTGTAACCTTGGCAATGGCACTGGTTATTCGGTGCGCGAGGTGATTGATGCCGCACTCGAAGTGACTGGGCGCGCGATTAAAGTGGTCGAAGGCCCGCGCCGCCCGGGCGATGCCGCCCGTTTGGTCGCCGCCTCTGACCTCGCTCGCCGTGAGCTTGGTTGGCAACCCAAAATCCCTAATCTCGCCGATATTGTGGCTAGCGCATGGCAATTTATGCAAAAGCAGTAGTAAGAAGTGGAAAGTGGAAAGTAAAAAGTGCAAAGTAGAAAGTGGAAAGTGCGAAGTAGGAAGAAACGAATTAAATGATTTAGGCTCTTTTACTTTGCACTTTTTACTTTCCGTTCAGCACTTAGCACTCAATCATGAACAAACAAAATATTAATCACCTAAACGCCAGCGGCAACCGTGTGCTTGTGCGGGTGGATTTTAAT
The DNA here is from genome assembly GCA_018969115.1 of Chloroflexota bacterium. Classification (GTDB taxonomy): domain Bacteria; phylum Chloroflexota; class Anaerolineae; order J036; family Brachytrichaceae; genus AQU-03. Next base: position 11,051 of record JAGWYZ010000099.1, read on the forward strand.
GTGCCGTTGGATAAAGCCAGCCATATTACGGATGACACCCGAATTCAGGCAGCATTGCCTACGATTATGCATTTGCGGGCACAAGGTGCTGCCATTATTCTCATGTCGCATTTGGGTCGCCCCAAAGGGGTTGACCCCGCCCAAAGCCTAAAACCAGCGGCAGCGCGGCTGAGCGAATTGCTCGATGCTGGGGTTGCATTTGCGCCCGATTGTGTCGGGGCCGAGGTTGAAGCCCTTGCCAAGGCCTTGCGCCCAAGCGAGGTTTTATTGCTCGAAAACCTGCGTTTTCATAAAGAAGAAGAGAAAAATGACCCCGATTTTGCCAAGCAATTGGCGGCATTGGGCGATGTTTATGTAAATGATGCCTTTGGCAGCGCCCATCGCGCTCATGCCTCAACCGAGGCGGTGGCGCACTTTTTGCCCGCTTATGGCGGCTTTTTGATGGAGCGCGAGATCAATTTTCTGGGGCGCATCTTGACGAACCCAGCCCATCCGTTAGTTGCCATTTTGGGTGGGGCCAAAATTAGCGATAAATTGCCCGTCATTACCAATTTATTGCCCTTGGTCGATAAGTTGATTATTGGCGGTGGCATGGCAAACACCTTTTTTAAGGCGCAGGGTTTGGCAATGGGTGATTCGTTGGTCGAAGACACTGCTTTGGCGGCGGCCCGCACCATTTTAGAAAACTCTGGCGATAAATTGGTGTTGCCTATTGATGTGGTGGTGGCCGATAAGTTTGCTGCCGATGCGGCGACACAGGTGTGTGGGGTGAATGAAGTCAGCGCTGGCTGGCGCATTCTCGACATCGGCCCCAAAACTGCCGATGCTTACGCCGCCATTCTAAAAAACGCCAAAATGGTGGTGTGGAATGGCCCAATGGGGGTGTTTGAATTTGCGGCTTTTGCCAATGGCACCAACAAAGTCGCCATTGCCGTTGCGGCGGCCTCTGAGGCTGGCGCGATTACGGTCATTGGCGGCGGCGACTCGGTGGCTGCCATCGAGCAAAGTGGCCTTGCCGACAAAATCACGCATATCAGCACCGGCGGTGGTGCATCACTCGAATTCCTCGAAGGCAAAGTGCTGCCCGGTGTGGCGGTCTTACCAGAAGGGTAAAGGATGAAAGAATATCCTTCACCCTTCATTCTTTCCTCATGAAGACCATTCTTGTCATTGATGATCATCCCGATGTACGATTGCTTACCCAAGAGGTGCTGGTTGCTGAAGGGTTTCGGGTTGAGACGGCTGAAAATGGGGTGCGTGGCTTAAGCATCGCTCAGCGGCTTAAACCCGACCTCATTTTGCTTGATATTATGATGCCAGTGATGGGTGGATATGAATTTATCCGTGAATATCGCCGTAATGCCAATACGCCCATTATTTTGCTGACAGCCAAGATTGAAGAAACCGATAAAGTGCTGGGGCTTGAATTGGGTGCAGATGATTACATGACCAAACCCTTTGGGTTGCGCGAATTGGTGGCACGGGTGCGGGCAGTGTTGCGGCGGGTGGGGAATGAGTCGGCTGGCACAAAAGTGTTACGCTGTGGCGAATTGGCGCTTGACCTTGACGCTCATCGTGTGACGATAAATGGCAACGAGGTGCGGCTGACCCCGTCTGAATATGAGTTGTTGGCGGTGTTAATGTCATCGCCGGGGCGGGCATTTAGCCGTGCCGAATTGCTTGATCGGGTGCAAGATACCTCGTTTGTAGGCATTGAACGCACGATTGACGTGCATGTGCGCAACTTGCGTGCCAAGATCGAACCCAATCCATCGGCCCCACGATATATTGAAACCGTGTTTGGGGTGGGGTATAGAATTAATCATCAGTCTTGAGCTATGAGCCGTGAGCTATGAAGCGTAGAATCATGGCTCATAGCTCACAGCTCATGTCTTTCTCACCACTACGATGAAATCACTCACCTTCAAACTTGTGTTGGCGTTTATGTTGGTGGGGCTAATTGGCGCTGGGGTGGCGGCGGCGTTTTCACAGGTGGCAACCCGCACCGAGTTTAATCGTGCGCGATTGCTCGACACGCAAGACCGATTTGTAGACCGCACACTTGAATATTACGAAATATTTGGCACGTTTGAGGGGGTGAATGATTGGCTGTCTGCCAACCCGCCTGATAACGCGAACCCGCCACCAGTAGGTGGGCTTTTTCAACCTCCGCCTAATAATCAAAATCGCCCGCCCCCTTTATTTTTGTTGCTCGACCTGAATTATCGCGCCATGACGCGCTCCCCCGATATTCGTCAATATGATGCGTTGCCAGTGAATCAACGAACCGGCCTTACCCCTGTTATTTTTGAAGAAAAAAGAGTTGGTTATGTTAAGTACTTAGGCGGCGAGGCAAGATTAAGTGATCGTGAATCACAATTGCTGAATCGTATTTATCAGGGCTTGGGCTTGGCGGCGGTTGCGGCCACCATTGCAGCGCTGGTGGTTGGGGTGGTGTTGGCCCGCACGCTTACGCGCCCAACGCGGGCGCTCATTACCGCCATTCACGCCATGACAGATGGGCATTTGCAACAGGCAGTGAAGGTGCAATCGAAAGATGAATTGGGCGAATTGAGCCGCGCATTTAACCAGATGAGCGCCCAAATTGCCCACGAGCAGCAATTGCGCAAGCATATGACCGCCGATATTGCCCATGAATTGCGCACCCCGCTCACCGTGATTTCTGGTTATCTTGAGGCCATGAGCAGCGGCACTTTGCCGGTCACCCCAACCCGTTTGCAAACGGTGTTTGCCCAAGCCAACCATTTGCAACATTTGGTCGATGACTTGCGCACCTTGTCATTGGTCGATGCTGGTGAATTGCGGTTGAATCGGCAACCCGCTGCGCCCGAAATGCTTTTGCGCCAAACGGTGCAATTTTTTGAGTCGCAAGCCGTGCAAAACCAAATTGACCTAAATTGTGCGGTTGAGCCAAATTTGCCCGAAATCGCGCTTGACCGAGATCGGATATTACAGGTGTTGAGTAATTTAGTAAGCAATGCTTTGCGGCATACCCAGCCGGGCGGTAGCATTTGTTTATCGGCGAAGGTAAAAGATCAATTATTGCAATTAAGTGTGCAAGATAATGGTGAAGGCATTGCACCAGACGCATTGCAGCATATTTTTGAGCGTTTTTATCGTGCTGATTCTGCGCGTGTTTCGGCGAATACCGCTTCAACGGGGTTGGGTTTAACCATCGTCAAATCGATTGTGCGTGCACATGGTGGTGATATTGCCGTTGTAAGTGGGTTTGGGCAAGGTGCAACATTTAACATCACTTTGCCTCTATAAATAAACAAAATAAAAATAAACAAAATAAAGCTGATCGCGGGGTTTTAATCCCCACGATCAGCCTGTAAAGACTGTCTTTGTGGCCTAGCGTTTGACGGCGTGATATATTTAATAGCATGACAACATTAAACAGCGGCATGATTGTCGCCCCCCAACCTGTGGCGGCTGAGGCCGGAGCTGAAGTATTGCGGAGTGGCGGTAATGCCATCGATGCGGCGGTTACGTGCGCCTTGGTGCAAGGATTGGTTGACCCACAAATGAATGGAATCGGCGGTTATGCGTTATTGACCATGCACTTGGCTGGCGATACCGCAGACGAAGTAGTGGGGA
>JAGWYZ010000398.1 GCA_018969115.1 Chloroflexota bacterium
GGGCAAGCACATCATAGCGTGGGGTGTTGGGGCGGGTTTTATCGGTGATGAGTGAGCCGCCAAGCTTGATAAATAACATAAAAATTACAAATTACGAATTACTTCTATTAGATCATTTCAGATAAACGCACAAGGCTATACCCCATTTGCTCTAATTCATCGGCGGGCAGGTTGTGTAATTGTACAGCGGTATTAACATAGGCTTCGGCCTTAGGGTTATTCATCAGTTGTCGTACTGATGGGGGTAAATGATCAATGACTGTCGCTGTTTGAATTTGTTCAGGTGATTCATCAACGCCCAAGTCGAGCAATTCGCTAGTGGTGACCCCTAGATATGTCCCCAATTTCTCAAGAGTGGTCAAGGGAATATCGCGTTCACCGGCTTCAAGCTCTTCTAAACGGCGTGGTTTAAGGTTAACAGCCATCGCTGTTGCCTCTAACGAATCGCCTTTACTGAGCCGTGCCATCATCAACTTGAGGCCAATGATACGCGTTCGTAATTGCATGGCATCGGCAACGTCATCACGCGGCAAAAATTGGGCTTCGATGGCTTGAATGTCGCTTTTTAATAATAATTCGACCGACATCCGCAAAAAAGTGGCAAATGTCTCTAGCTCAGGCAAAGTTGGCTCGGACTCACCCGATTCATAAGCGCCAATACGGGCAGTGGTTACGCCAACCGCCTCGGCGCATTCTTTGCGAGTGTGGCGGGCCAATTCACGAGCGCGTTGCATCGCTCCCCCCACCAGTGCTGCTCGGGTACTACTTGGGGGTGTAGGTGTCTCTTGAGCATCTTGCATGTCAGGCATAATCGTATGCAATTCTACGCTGAAATATTTATCAATGAAAATCGCAATTAATGCTTGGTTTGCCAATATGCCGACAAATGGCACAGGCCAATATACATATCACCTTATTAATGCATTGCGCGATGTTGCGCCACATGTAACCATTGAATTAGTGCACCCCCGCCATGTCCCTAGCGGCGTTATGGGCGATCTGGCTAAAGTGCGCTTCGAGCAATTTGAATTTCCCAATGCTGCAAAACGTATGGGGGCGGATATTGCCTTTGTGCCTTATTGGGGGCCACCTTTAAGCTGCGCAGTGCCGGTGGTTTGCACTGTTCATGATGTCATCTCACTGGCGATGCCAGCCTATCGCGGCAAAATCCAACATCGCATCTATAGCAGTTTGGCGCGGGCTGCGGCAGCCAATGCCAGTGCTGTCATCACCGATTCTGAATTTAGTAAGGCCGATATTTTGCGATTGGTCATGCCAGTTGCGTCGCAGGTTGCCCCGCCTGTGACAGTGGTTCCATTGGCGGCTGAAGCCCGCTTCACCCCTGCTGTGCCCGATGCCGATCTTGAACGCGCTCGTGAACGTTATAACCTACCCAATTCGTATGTATTGTATTTGGGCGGGTTAGACATGCGCAAAAATATTGAAACTCTGTTGCAGGTCTACACATGGTGTGGCGATAGTATTGGCGATGAATATCCATTGGTGATGAACGCCTTGCCGGACGACCGCGCCATTGCCGCCGATGGCAGCCCCACTACGCTAGGCGCGATGCTAAAGGCGCTGGAGCTAGAAGATGTCGTGCGTTTGATTGGTCGGGTCGACGAGGCCGACAAGCCAGCCTTATATGCGGGGGCGCGCTGTTTTTTATTTGCCTCAGTCTATGAAGGTTTTGGTCTGCCACCGCTCGAAGCCATGTCGTGTGGGGTACCGATTGTGGGCAGCACTGCCGCCAGTTTGCCCGAAGTCGTTGGCAATGCTGGGATGTTGGTCGATGCGCTCGATGCGCGCGCTATGTCTGGGGCGTTAATTGCGACCTGTATTGAAGATGATTTGCACGACCGGCTGGCCCAACGGGCGCTGATGCGTGCCGCCCAATTTTCATGGCAACGCACAGCGCTAGAGACGTTAACCGTGTTTAGGCAGGTGTTGGCGCAAAAACATTAAGCTCGATATACTTGACCCATAACTAGAGGTAAATACCAAAGGCCATATCGTGATTTCGACGAAAATTTATTTTATTTACTCTGCTTTATTGAGAATATACAAAGCTTGTTCTAAATCCCAATCAAGAAAAAGAATAGCCATTCGCACAGTTTTGCAGCCAATAACCAACTAAATAAAACAAGCACCAACCATGTGAGTAACCCGCGCCATCCATTGCGAATAAGCACACCCTGAAAAACACCGACCAGTAATGCAGGCAAGGCAATAAGCGCAATAAAGCCATTGTTGCTATAGGCCCAACTCAAGATTGGCACATTAACCCGAAAAATGAAGGGGCCAAGGCTCAACCCCACCCCAAGCAAGGTAAGTGCTACT
>JAGWYZ010000100.1 GCA_018969115.1 Chloroflexota bacterium
GATGTGATCGAAGAAACTGGCCGCCGCACCAATGGCGAAGGTCGCCCCGCCATGCTTTATTGCTTCCGAGACGATGCCGTCTCCGAAATCAAAACGCGACGATTATTTCCATAAGTCTTGTCAAATCTGAGAGCACATTCAAACAAACCTGACACTCAAACCACTACATCACCTAATTTCACCATCTACCCCCAAAAGCTACGCTTTTTGGGGGTAGATGGTGAAATCAGCTCTTCATCTTTGAGGAATTTGCGCTAAATCACAAATCCAAAATTCCTAGGTGTCTGCCAAATAATCGCGCAAGCGGCGGCTGTGGAGCGGGTGCCGCAACTTGCGTAGGGCTTTGGCTTCAATTTGACGCACCCGCTCCCGCGTGATGCCATTCGTCTGCCCAATCTCTTCAAGCGTGCGAGGCCTCCCATCACCAAACCCAAAGCGCATTTCAAGCACTTCGCGCTCACGCTCAGTCAATTGACCCAACACATTACGCACTTGCTGCTTTAACATCTCTAGTGTGGCAGAATCTGAAGGCGACATTTCATTTTGGTCTTCGATAAAATCGCCCAGCAAGCTATTTTGTTCACTGCCCACCGGCGCATCTAACGAAATTGGCTCTGCCGAAACCCGCATAATCGATTGCACCCGGCGCACCGCGGCATCTAATTTGCGGGCTAGCTCTGGCGCAATAGCTTTGCCGTTGCTGTGCCCTTCCATAATTTGGGCCAGCTCTTTCTCGTCAAACATCCCCAATTCCATCGCCAAATCTTCAGACGTGGGTTCTTGCCCCAACACTTGGGTCATACGGCGTTGGGTTTGCGATAGTTTGTTGATGGTTTCGATCAAATGCACCGGAATACGAATGGTGCGAGCTTGGTCAGCAATCGCTCGTGTGACCGATTGTTTGATCCACCATGTGGCATAGGTGCTAAATTTAAAGCCACGCCACGCCGAGAATTTTTCGGTGGCACGCAATAGCCCCAAATTGCCTTCTTGAATGAGGTCAAGAAAGGTTATGCCACGCCCAACATAACGTTTGGCAATACTAACCACCAGCCGTAAATTTGAGCGAATGAGACTGCGGCGTGCTTCATCAGCCTGCACCTTAATCTGGCTTAAATGCTTCTCACTGATTTCAATATCCGGCAGCCACTCGCAAGCCTCGCCCCATTCTGGCAATTGTCCGTTCGACGATTCGACAAATTCTTCGAGCGCCGCGATTAATGTTGGGGGCAAAACAATTGTCGCCAACATCATGTCGAATAATGGCTTGCTAATTTGTTCGACCTTAGGGTCGGCCCCCCAACCCAAGCCACGCAAAAACACCTGCATCATCGATTGGGTCGAGATCATATAACCCGCCGCAGTTTCACGCGCATCACGCAACAAAAGATGCAAGGTTGGCGCTGGTGTATCAAATTGCGGGCACAACGTTTGCACTTTTTCCCAACAAGTCGTCAGAGCATCATAGGTCACTTGCCACAAACTAAGCTGGGTGGTTTTTGCCACTTCTTTTAGCGCTTTTAGCCGCACTTCCGCCGCAAAAGTAGCACACATGCGAATTTCTTGGTCGGCAACCAACAAAGGCGATGTGCTAATTTCGCGCAAATACATGCGAATTGGGTCGCTCTCCGACTCGCTAATCGGCAGTTCTTCAAGCTTGGCATTCAACCGACGCTCATCTAAGTCGATTAGATCATCATCTAAACTATCTTCATCGTCGGTGAGGGCATAGGCGGCGGCAATATCTTCATCTGGCCCCGGCAGCTCAAACTCATCAGCAACTTTTAGCTCAAAAGTATCTTGGTCAGCTAGGCTATCGCTTGTGTCAGATCCTTCATCGTTGCTGTCGCCATCTTCGCCCTCCGTGGGGGCAAGGGCAGCATCATACGCAAGCTTGTCGTTACTCACTTTGCGGCTAGCACTTAGGCGTGCCTCCAGTTGATGATCACCACCAGCGACAGTTACGGCAGCCCCTGTGCGTGAAGCAGCCCGGGTGCTTGGCAAACGTGGCAACACATCTAAGTCCGAGGCAAGCTTACGCCCATCCATATTTGGCTCAAATGTCTCATCATTTGAAGCCATTGATTGTGGACGAGTGCGTTCTGATTTTTTATTACTACGCTTGATCAATGGTGTATCGGTCATTATGACATCAGGCTTATGAACTTGCGCCAAATTGGCATGATCATCATACTTGATCATGCTTTTGGGTCGCTCATTCATAAGCCTATTGTTGGTTTTTTTGTCTAGTGACATAGATATTCTACTCGTGCTGTTACTCGACCATTAATGCGTTTCTTAATCGCAATGCTTTTTGTGCACGAAACCGATTACTTGCCAATTCTTGTGCTTGACGATTCAGTATATTTAGGTCAGCAGAAATGCCATCTTCCTTCGCCAGATCTATTGCTTGGTCCATTAGAAAACGCATCGTTATCAATTCGCGTTCAAGATTGCTCGCGCGCAAAAGCAAAGCGGTGCGCACCGCCTCCTCTCGCATCTGCAAATCATCATCCAGCATTATCTTTTGGTCAGCAATTAGCCCCAACCAATCATCGTCAATTGCTTCATTATTGACCGATACAGCATTCACCACTTGGGGTGTGCCGCCCATCGCCACACGGCTAAGTTGATTAAACCCTAGACGCACCGCCGGATTAACAAAATCATCTATGCCCAACACCGACAATTTAGCCCGCGTCAGCGATACATTTGCATCAATCAACAATGCTGGCTTATTGGCCAATAATGCCAATAAATGCAATTCCAAGTTAACCTTTAGCCGCGAAGAATCACCAGCCCTATTTAACCCCAACCCGCTGCTGTTTGTTGCAAGCGTCGCCCCATGCGCCGTGGTATCACTGTTTTTAGGGATCGGTCTTTGAGCTGGCATCGCGACCACCCCCAAGGCCTGCGTTACAGCCCGTTCAGTCAACTTCAGTGCCCGCGACAACTTTTGCACATAATAATCACGCTGCACGGGGTCAGTCAAATCTTTAACAATCGGCGCTACCGCCTGCACCGCCTCCGATTTGCCACGTGGGTCATCAAGGTTGTAATTAGCCAGCAGCGTATCTATCACATGCTCAACCACAGGCCGGGCCTGTTGAATAAGCCGCCGCCACTCGTCTGGCCCGTCAATCACCAATTCATCTGGGTCTTTGCCATCTGGCATCACCGCCACCCGAATATCGGCGTTGAGTTTGCTCTCGTGGCGCAACACACCTTGTGCGTCAAATGTGGCGATATCATCGCGTTCTAATGCACCGCGAGCCACATCCACCCCCCGCAAAATGGCGCGGTTGCCAGCCGCGTCGGGGTCGAGCGCCAAGACGATGCGCGGGTGCAGTTTTTTGAGAGCACGAAATTGATCTTCGGTGAGCGATGTGCCCATACTCGAAACCACATTCGTAAAGCCAGCCTGCGCCACCCCGATCACGTCCATATACCCTTCAACCAACACCGAGCCGATTAAGCCATTCACGCCATTACGAATGGGGGCACGTGCTTTGTCGAGGCCAAAGAGGGTACGGCTTTTTTCAAAAATGAGGGTGGCCGGTGAGTTCATGTATTTTGGCTCAGAGCCATCAAGCGAGCGTGAGCCAAAACCAATGGCGCGGCCCTTTTCGTCACGGATGGGGATCATGAGACGGCCACGAAAACGGTCATAACGGCGGCCTTCGTCGTTTTCGATCACCAAACCCGCCGCAATCAGCTCTTGTGGGGTGTAGCCGCGTTGGGTCAAATAATTGGTCAACGCCTGATAATCATTCAAGCTAAAACCAATCATCCAATTCGAGATAGTTTCATTGCTTAGGCTGCGTTTTTCTTTCACATAGGTGCGGCATTCGGCAGCCTGTGGCGCAGTCAAAAACAACCGATGAAAATATTGAGCAGCCTCATCTACCGCCGTGCGCAAACGCTCGGCTTGGTCATCGTGTTGTTGTTGCTGTGGGGTGCGTTCTTCGAGTTGAATGCCAGCTTTTTGTGCCAACTCGCGCAGGGCATCCCTAAAATTCAGCCCTTCGCGCTTCATCACCCAGCCAAAAATATCACCCGATTCACCACTGGCGTAACATTTGAAATATTGCCGTTCAGGATCGACAAAAAAAGAGGGGGTGCGCTCTTGTTTAAAGGGCGATAACCCTTTATATAAGCGCCCCGCTTTGGTGAGTTTGACCGACGCGCCAACCAACTCAACCAAGTCTATTTTGGCTTTAATATCATCTATTACCGACATCTTAAACGAACCAAAGAGAAAACATACACCATTTCAGGCGCGTGTTTCATAGGTTAAATTTTATAGCGATGTTGGCAAAGCATCGGTAGGTATTTGGGCTGATTAGAGGAATGCTGAATGCTGAGTCATGATTCATGACTCAGCATTCAACTCAGCTGCGCTCGGCCACTCGCAACACATCTTTCATATGCTCGGTGAGAGCCGGCCAATCTTTAGCTTGGATGAGGTTCGCGGGGAAGAGTTCGTTGGTCAGCCCGACCAAATTGGCTCCAGCTCGCAAATATTCTTGCACATCTTTGGCCGGAACCATGCCGCTCACCCAAAGCGGAATATCGGGCAGAGGGCCACGAATGGCACGCACAAAATTGGGGCCACCGATGATAGCGGCTGGGAAAATTTTGACCACATGTGCGCCCACACGCCACGCATGAACAATCTCGGTGGGGGTCATGCCTGCTGGGATACACACCACACCGGCCTCGCGGCAAGGCCGCACGATGTCGGTTTCGCAGATAGCCGAGACGACAAATTGTGCGCCAGCCTCTATGGCAGCACGGGCATCAGCGGCACTCATGGCAGTACCAGCCCCAACCAACACATCGGCTGGGGCTTCTGCCGCCAAGGTTTTGACCAAGTTCAACGCATCGGGCGTAGTCATGGTCACTTCGACCGATTTAAACCCAGCCGCAATCAAACAGCGGGCCGCATTTAATGTATTGTCGGCGTTATTCAGCCGCATCACACCCGAAATCGGGTTGGCAAACATATGCCGTAGGCGGGTTTCAATGGTCCACATAGTAAATTATGAATTACGAATTACGAATTGTGCCTTGAACATCTTTCATTGGTCATTACAAATGATTTGTAATGAGTAATTCGTAATTTCTTATCTGTTTTCAATAGCAACAAACGAATCACCCAAACGGCCCACATATTCGGCGGCGGGGCGAATGAGTACACTGTCTTTGTATTGCTCGATCACGTGGGCGCTCCAACCGATGATGCGTGAGCAGGCAAACATAGGCGTAAAGAGGTCGATTGGAATCCCCAAGCAATAAAGCAATGAGGCGCTGTAGAAATCGACATTGGGGTAAAGCTCACGATGGCGTTGCACGGCCTTTTCAACCATGTGTGACATTTTGGCATATTTGTCCATGCCAACTTTGCGTCCAACTTCATCAGCCAAGTGGGTGAGTACGCGAGCACGTGGGTCGCCATTCTTATAAACGCGATGCCCAAAACCCATGATTAGACGCTTGGTAGCAAAGGCATTGTCTACCCAAGGGTCTACATTGTCTGGCTCACCAATTTCGAGCAGGGTATTCATGGTAGCTTCGTTGGCACCACCGTGTAATGGGCCTTTGAGCGCGGCTAGTGCACCTGAGATGGATGAATGTAGATCGGCTTGGGTGCTGGCGATAACACGAGCGGTGAAGGTGCTCGCGTTGAGGCCATGATCGGCCAACAACACAAAATAAGCGCTCATAGCCGCTTCGAGGTCTTTGCCCGGCACTTGACCATTGATCATATAAAGCATATTTGCTGAATGTGACAGATCAGCATTGGGAGCAATAGGGGCTTTGCCTTCGCGGATGCGAAGATAAGCGGCGCACAAGGTCGTTAATTGTGCGGTGAGGCGAATGGCTTTGGCAATGGTTGAATCGATGCTGATGCTCTGTATGTCATCTTCATAATGTGACATCATTGACACGGCGGTGCGCAATACTTCCATCGGCACAGTCTCTTTGGGCAAGCTGTATAACCAAGCAGTAATCGCTTGTGGTAAGTCACGATTGGCTTTGAGCTTGGCATCAAATTCGGCCAATTGACTGGCACTGGGCAAAGTACCAAACAAAACCAAATATGCTACTTCTTCATAGGTAGCCTGTGCCACCAAGTCATTGACATTGATGCCGCGATAAATGAGGGTGCTGTTTGGGCCATCGACATGGCTAATGGCTGTTTGAGCTGCAACGACCCCAGCTAAGCCCTTAACAAAAAAAGGTTTGGCCGGTGCTGGCGTCATCGCCGCAGGTTGAGGTGAGTTTGATGACATAGGTTTTACTTCTTTCTTCTCTTCTTGCGAAATTTTATATATAAACGGCGCGTACTGCAATGAATAGTTAATGTTCACGTCAAATTTTTGGTCATAAAAAACGGGGGCTGGCCGTTAAATATGTTGATTATAAACCGTCAAACGGATTCATTTTAAGAGAATAAGAAGTTGTAACCCTAAAAACTTAAAAAAATGGACAAAATCATAATGCAATATGCCAATTTCACTATCCTCTCGCCAAGCTAAGCTTGGCGGGAGGATAGTGAAATTGGCAAAATATTTCATCAACTCAGAATCAGCCTTATCATCCCCCAAACATTACGAAAGACTTGTGCTATGCGTGCTCACAATCGAGGGAGAAGACGTTAGAACACTGACAAACGGAGTAACAGTTCGGCGTTTTATAGTGGACCCCGAACACTAGACACGAAAAATGCCCACCTTACACCACCATTAGCGCCCAATATAAGCCAAGGTTTGTTCCTATATTTTCATTCTCCACGATTCGTTGCGTTAGCATTGCTGTATCACTCATGGCGATAGTCATCGCTTGTTTATTTGTTTCATGTGCAAAAATTGGATCAAGCTAGTTTTGCCACTGCTATTTGGCCCAAGCACTGCTGTCATCTTGCCAAATTCCATATTTTCAAGGTTGTCATATGATTTGAAGTTTTTGATCGAGAGACGCTGAATCATGCAAAATATCTTATCATAGGCCATGATTTACCTGCAAAACGCAGTTCGTCTCATGTAAAATCAACTTGCCAATATGTTAACCTATATTTTGCGCCGTTTATTGCTCGCCATACCGCTGATGTTGGCAGTGGTCATTTGCAATTTTTTACTCATCACTTTTGCGCCGGGTGACCCTGTGACGCTGTTGGTGGGCGATTACCCCGCACCCGAAGAATATGTGCGGCAGGTGCGGGCTGAATATGGGTTAGATCAACCGATTCCGGTGCGATTGGCGAGTTATCTTGGCCAACTTGCCGTCGGCAATTTGGGTTATTCATTTGCCAATCGTGTGCCAGTTTTTCAACTCATCACCTGGCGCGTGGGTGCTACCTTATTGCTCACATTGACAGCGCTAACCTTATCGAGCATTGTCGGCGTGCTGCTCGGCGTCATCGCAGCACGCCAACACAATAAACCGATCGATCTCGTCGCTTCGGCTGGGGCATTAATCGGCTACGCCATCCCCGAATTTTGGTTGGGGCAATTATTCATCTTATTGTTCGCGGTCGGGTTAGGGTGGTTGCCTTCACAAGGCATGCGCTCATCACGCTCGGTCGCCACTGGTTGGGCTGATTTAAGCGATGTGGCATGGCATCTTGTTCTGCCCGCCTTTGCGCTTAGTTTACGTTACCTTGCCCTCATCACCCGCATTACTCGCGTTGCCATGATCGAGGTGCTCAGCTCTGACTATATTCGCACCGCCCGCGCCAAAGGGGCGCACGAAAGATCAGTTTTGTTCATGCACGCCTTACGCAATGCGGCTGCGCCGGTCGTTACTGTCATCGGCTACAACCTCGGTTTTGTATTGGCCGGCAGCGCCTTAGTCGAAACCGTTTATAGCTGGCCCGGCATTGGGCGATTGTTATTTGAAAGCATCGGTAAACGCGATTACCCCGTGCTGACCGCCATTCTGCTCATGGTCAGCCTGACTGTTGTCATCGCCAATCTCATCACCGACCTTGTACAAGGCTGGTTAGACCCACGCGTGCGAAATGATTAATCTCACCAAAAACCCGCGGGCGTTTGGCTCATTCATGGTCATTGCATTTTTTTTGTTAATGGCTTTTGCGGCCCCGCTTCTCGCACCATTCGACCCGTTTCTGGGCGGCAACAATTCGCTTCAACCACCCGGCAGCAATTTTTGGCTTGGCAGCGACCATCTTGGACGCGATGTTTTATCGCAAGTGATTTATGGGGCGCGGGCCTCATTATTGGTGGGGTTGTTAGCAGCATTTAGCGCCAGCGCCATTGGGCTTTCGGTCGGCAGTGTGTCTGGCTATCTCGGTGGATGGTTCGATAACATCATCATGCGTGTAGCCGAGTTTTTTCAAACTTTACCACGTTTTGTCTTAGCTGCTATTATTGTGGCGGTGTTTGGTGGTGGCCTGTTCAAAATTATCATTGTGATTGCCTTATTGGGCTGGATGCAAACCGCCCGTGTTGTGCGTTCGCAAGTGTTGCGTCTGCGCGATGCCGCCTTTGTCGAGGCCGCCACCCAATTGGGCGCGAGCCAATTTCGCATTTTGCATACCCATATTGTGCCAAATGTCATGGCCTCAGTCATCGTCACGGCCTCACTCGATATCGCAGCCGCCATTTTGCTTGAAGGTGGCCTGAGCTTTTTTGGCTTGGGCGATGCCAATCTCGTTTCATGGGGCGGTATGTTAAATCAGGCTCAGCCTTATATTCGCCAAGCATGGTGGATGGCGTTTTTTCCGGGCATGGCAATCACCCTTGTGGTGTTGGCCTTTAATTTGTTTGGCGATGGCTTAAATGAAATGCTTAGTCCGCGCAAACATGATTAACCTCAAAGATCTTAGTGTCTAACACAGCAATAACATCAAACTGCGCTGATCTTCGCGATTTAAAAAAATTAGCGAATGACAACTGGTTATTCCTAAAAACAACACATTGCGGCTGATGTGTAACCAGCTTATTTTGAGGTAAACCCCAAAGATGTAATGCCAAACGCACTATATGACCATTGAAGTTAGGGGCTTTGCCCCTAACTTCAATGGTCATATAGTGCGTTTGGCGCAAAGTAGTTTTATTTCCCCCGATTTTTTGAGATAACACCTATTTTTCTGATAAAAATCAAAGTAACACATCATTTTTTTGAGATAATTAGAAATGCAGTGACACAGAAACAGTTCAATACAGCCAATAGTCTTATCTTTACCCCGTTATAGCTTCGCAGCATGCATAGATTCATCACATTTTTAACCATCAGCTTATTTGCGTTCATCTCTCTTTTTTTTTACCCTAAACATGCTGCAGCAAATGTTACCAATCATGGGCTAAACGAACCAAACAAAGCGGCGATCATTCATATTGTCAAAAAAGGCGAAACCTTATATCGCATTGCCCTGACCTATGGGGTAAGCAGCCAAGCTATTATGGGAGCAAATGGGATACGCGGCACTAAAGTTATTTTGGGGCAAGCTTTAATAATTCCTAGCAAAAATACACCCAGTACGCCCATTCGCCCTGCCACGCCCAAAATACCATCCCAAACAAGCATACCAGCATCGCCCCTACCCACCAATGCACGCCCAAAAGCATCATCACGTGTTGATCAAATTTATATGCCGACTATTCTTGATCATAATGAGCATGTCACCGTGCTTGGCGCAACCAATGTGCCGCCTATAGGCAAATATGTTTGGGTGAGCATTAGCCAACAGCGCATGATGATGTATGAAAATGGCAAATTGTTGCATGAGAATTTGGTAAGCACTGGTCGAACTGGCTCAGAGACCGCCATTGGCAATTTTCGCATCAAAACCAAAATAGATCGCCCCTATAGCCGCTTATGGAATTTGTGGATGCCAAACTGGCTCGGTATTTATGATGTTGGGCCGTATGAAAATGGTTTTCATGCCCACCCCAGCACCCCTAGTGGCGCTGTGATTTGGCAAAAAAGCCTCGGCAAGCCTATTTCATTTGGTTGTATTGTCTTGTCAGACAGTGATTCAGCGTTGTTATATGCATGGGCCGATATCGGCATGCCAGTCACCATTCAGCCCTAGTGCTTCGTCAATAGTAAAGTCCCAGAAATTATGTATAGCAAGCCCTGTCAATTTCAAGAATTGCTGCTCCCTTTTTGGCATTGACAAAGCGTCAAGTTATTATACTGGGCTCGGCCTCAACTGAGGCCCAAACTATTGTCAATCAAGTGTGTTTTGCGCCATGCGCATTGCTTTATGCAGGGCTACCAATGCCCGCAAATGCGCAGTAATATTCCATTCAAAATGATACCAAAAGTCGCGCCGAAAATGATCGGCGTTGGGTCCGCGCCAATTGGTCTCCCATTCATCATCGATATGCAAATATAGCTCGCGCAGTTGTTGCCAATGTGCTTGGCTTTGTTCTTCGGTATCCATAACAATAATTTTTTTATTAGCACATCCAAAATCTAAAATCCAAAATTCCTACATGCCACGTTCAGGGAACCGAGTGCGAATTTCGCCCTCGGTTTTGCGTTCAGCAAGCAAAGCATCAAGTGTTGGTTGATACTGTTGCACTTGTGCTGGTGATTGAGCCAAGTGCAATTCGTCGCCTATCCGAAGTTGCACTTCTAAATAGGCCTCTAGCCCATTACGCACCGCATCTAAATAGCGTACGGCAGGCGGCAGGTCGCGTTCAATAGCGCCATTTCGGGTGCTATTTTGCACCCAAGCATATTCCTCGGCAGCCCGTTCAAATTGGTCTTGGGCGCGTTTTAGCTGCGCCAGTTGTTGTTCAGCCTGCTGCAATGCTTGCATATAGGGTGTACAGTCTAACCAAAAACCTTCGGCAGCCGCATACATGGCTTCGCGCTGGCAATTTTGGGCTTGTTCATTGCGCATATTCACCACATAACTGGCCTGCGATATTTCATTTTCAAACTGATCACGCATAAGACGAATATCGGCATTAATGCGTTCAAACGTCTCTTGCTGGCGTTCGGCAAAGCGCGTCAGCCCATTCCGCAGGTCGGCAATAGCTTCGGGTTTAGCGACAAGGTCAGACATAATATATGCACATATGGATGCAGAGAGGCGCGCCTACCGCGTCTCTGTCTACATGTGGGTGTCACGTAACGCAATAGCACGTTCAATCAAGCGATTTAAAAAGCCTTCGTGGGCTTCGTGATGCGATAGATATTTGCGCATACCTTGCGCGGCTTCGTCAAAATCTTTAATAAAAGCATCATATTGTTGATCGTTCCAATCGTCGTGAATAGCTTGACTATGCGCTTTCATGCTACTAAATTCATCTTCGATTTTAGCGTTAAAACTTTTGAGATGCTCGCTAAATGCAATGAGTTTTTCAAGGTTTTGGATGTGAATTTGATTCATATATGGATTTTAATATTCGCCCCACAGCGGATGCCACAAACGATAAAGATTGTGTGACGCCGGATCGGCAGACCTGCTCAAGCAGCGGGGCTATTGTGTATTTCCCTGTGCCAAACTTAATCGGCACAGCGCGGACGCTGACCGGCCATCTCTTCACCTCAACGTTGCAACCGTAATCGCAGCGCATTTTTGGTATATTTTCGCTGTTTAAGAGACGTGGGACGCAAGAAGCCGAAAACCGTTGTTGATGTTACGGTTGGTCGGATTGTTGTTGTTGCGGTAGGCACAGGGCAGGTTGTCTTCATTGTTGTTGAACGAACCGCCGCGCACCACGCGCCCGCCTTTCGGTCAGACCCTTGCTACCCATCATACCGCAAAATATGATTATATTGGCACGGTTTTTAGCCAGCCGCCCAATAATTTGCCTATCTCGGCCACCATTGCCGAAGCGTGTTCATATTGACCATTTGAAAACCATTGCCAACGCTGACATAAACGCAGGTAAAGCCGAATTTTGGTTAGGGCAGCATCGGCTTCGCGCAATTTGTCGGCACGTGCTTTGCCACGCGCTACATTGGCCTCAATCAAGTGTTCTTGAAAATCGAGGGTTGCGTGTTGCAGGCGTTCGGTCACAATAAAGCGCTGGCTGCGTGGAAAACGCAAGGTTTGCGGGATAACCCACGATACAAAATCGTAGGTGCGGGTGAAAATCACCATGTCGTCATTCATATTGCGCCTTTTTAATGCTCATACGATCTAGCCAGTCATGCCGGTCGGTCTGCATTTTTGTAGGCCAGCATTAGGTTATCCCATTCGGTCAGTTGTTGGTGTTGGTTCATTTTAATGTAGAGACGGGTCGGTGACCCGTCTTCATGCGCCGCATATTGTCATCTCCCTACAACATATATGTCGGGGTGGCGGCGGATGGAGGAGACGCGCATACCGCGCGTCTCTACGGGATATTAAAAAATTTTTCTTGGGGCTAACGCCCCAAACCCCGCTGGTTCAGAGGCCAGAGCAGGCTTACGCCTTACCAGAGATTCAGAGTGCATCGTGACCAGCGGGACAGAGCTAGGAGATGGGGGACGCAAGAAGCCGAAAACCGTAGTAGATGTTACGGAGGGGCGGATTGTCGTTGAAGCGGTAGGCACAGGGCAGGCGGTCCTCACTGCGGCTGAACGAACCGCCGCGCACCACGCGCCCGCCTGTGCCTTCGTACGTTTCGCTACACCACTCCCACACATTACCCGACATTTGCATACACCCGTACGGGCTATCGCCTTGCGGGCTATAGGCATCAACCGCCGCCAAATTTCCAATCTCATAGGCTTTAGCATAATTAGCATAGTGGCCACTTGGGCTGTCTTCACCCCATGGGTAAGTACGGCCATCGATGCCACGTGCCGCTTTCTCCCATTCTTTTTCGCCCGGCAAGCGCAGGCTTCTGCCTGTAACCTTGCTGGCCCAATTACAAAAGGCATTGGCATCGTCCCAACTCACATTCACCGCTGGATGGTTTAGACGTTTATTCGGCTCACTACCACCCCAATAAGCATCGGCGCTGTGTCGGGTGGCCTTCACAAAAGCCAAAAACTGGGCCGTGGTTACGGCTGTTTTGCCCAGCCAAAATTCGGCCAAACTCAACACTTGTTTGCTAGAGCCATACATAAACTCACCGGCGGGCACTTGCATAAACTCGCCAAAATCGACCCCGCCCGCCGTAATTCGCACCGCACGTTTAGGTACAGCCACCTGCATAATCTCGGCGCGTATAGTTGCATCTTGGGTGCTGTTTAAGGCCGTCACCCATTTACCCGCTTTTATATAAGCCTGTACTGCGTCGCGCTCGGCTTGGGCCTTACGGGCAGCCTCAGCTTCGCGGATGGCCTTTGCATCGACTTCGGCTTGCCCCTCGACATAACTAGCCCACTCTTGGGCATATTTTTCATTTGGCAAAGCCTGTAGCCAAGCCCGAACCTCGGCACGGGCAGCCTGCCATTGTTTGGCTTGCACCCATTGGTTAATAGGGGTGGCATAACTATGGTTTAATTTAGCAACAACAATAGGGGGATGGTTGGGCAAAATTTTACGGGCTATCTCAAGGCTGGCACGCGCAGATTGCCAGTTTTGGGCCGCCGAATAAGTGTTAGCATCACGCAAAGCTGCCCCAAATTCGCACAACGCCGCACAATCACGATATTTTGGGTCTATTTGGCGCACCGCTGTCATCAGTGTCAAGCCTTCAATTAAGGTCGCATCATCTAACAAGCGGGGTTTGGCGGCCTCATACAGCGCGGCCTTTAGGTCACTAAAGCGATATTGCACATCAGCATAGGCGTTAGCGACATCGGCGGGGCTGGCAGTGTCGCTACGATTTTGAGATACAGGCGGTTTAACAAACGCCACCCCTGCTATTTTAAGCGCCGCATCTACCTTCGCTAATAATGTTTGGGCATCGGTTTGCAACAAATTGGCGGCCCGCACACTTTCGTAGGCAATCATGGCGTCGGCAGTAAATTGTTTAAATTCGGGGGGTGTCATAGGTGTATATTTTACCCATGTTGCGTGTCTCTACGTCTGGGCCAATTTTAAAAAGCCATCCAACGCATAGGGTTTAAATTTTTTAAACTCGCCAATTTGCCATGTTTCATGGCGCAACACGGCCCGCATGTCAGCCAATTTGGCGGCAATGGCGTTGCCAAATAATGCGCCACTGTCAGCATCACCCATGCGCAAGCCAACCCGCAAGTCAAACGACATAAGCGCACTGCGTTTAAGGGCACGTTCAAAATTTGGCAAATTGTCGGCCCATGCCAACACATGTACCCCCACTTCGGGGCCATTTTCCAATATCCACAATAGCTGTTTGCTGCTTTCACTTTGTCCGCCATACTCGCCACTGGGGCGCATTTCGCGCCAACGGTGCAGCCCGCATATTGTCAGCACAATCGTTTTAGATGCGGCGGCCCCATCTAAACGCGCTTCAATGGTTTTACGCAAATCTGGCAACAAAGCTGCCAATTGCCGCCCCGCCATTAAATTTGAGCTGGGGGCAAGTGTTGGCAAACATGTTTTCCATACATCTTGCATCTCACTTTCGGGCACAGCAAAGTCGGCTACCAGCAAATGTAAATCTTTGCTAGCAATTTGGGCGTTTAGGCTCATGACACAAGCCAGCAGCAAAGCATAGGCGTGGTGCTCACTATCACCGATGATTAATGTATTGTTTCCGCCATAACGAATCAAATCAAACTGGGCATGGCT
>JAGWYZ010000101.1 GCA_018969115.1 Chloroflexota bacterium
AGTGTTTCTTAAAACAATTTTTCGCCGAAATCACTATCTCAGCGTTGTTATGGGGCGGCAAAGCCGCCCCATAACAACGCTGAGATAGTGATTTCGGCATTCATTTTGTCTAAATATGCTCTCTGATTTGATAAAACCACGTAATTTCAGCTGACAAAAAAGTGAAATTTGATTTAAGAAACACGCTCTTAGGGTTTACCCCAAATTATTGAGATGATACGATTTTAGATTGAAAATGAGTAGCCCTCCAATCTAAAATTGCTTCTATACTTAGCAAAATGATGAATTTTGACTTGTGGCAACTGATTGCTATGATGTTAATCTTGGGTGGGGTGATTGGGGTTGTCGTGCCGGTGTTGCCGTCGTCGCCATTAGTCTTGGCGGGTTGTTTGTTGTGGGCGTGGGCTGATGGTTTTCAGCGCGTGGGCTGGGGCACGATTGCGATCTTGGCACTCATTACCGTGCTATCGATGCTGAACGAAATTTGGCTCAAAAATTGGGCCGCACAGCGGACGGGGGCGAATTGGAAAACACTGCTGGCGGCATTTGTCGGCGGAATGGCGGGTGGCGTGGTGCTTAGCCCCATTTTGCCTGTATTTGGCACCTTAGTCGGTGCGGGTCTCGGCGCAGCGGCAGGAGTGATTGCGGTTGAATATTGGCAAAAGCGTCATTGGCCCAGTGCAGCTAACACCGCTTGGAATTATTGCCTCGGTTCGTTACTCTCGATTGGGGTCAATTTGCTGTTATGTTTCATAATGCTCGGCGTGTTTATTTGGCAAATCACACGTGACTAGCAAAAAAAATCGGGTTTCTAAGCGCAGATCGTAGCAAAAACGATAAGCTGCGCTTAGAAACCCGATTTTTTATTTTACGACTTCGTCAAAATCTTCTCTTCAACAACCTTACCTACCCAAATCCAGCGATGGGTATTATTGGTAATGGGCCAGCAAGTAACAAGGGTGATGCGGTCATCTTGCGTCGGCTCAATATACTTAGCGTTCTCAATCAACACCGATACGGGTTCCCCTTTTTCTTTCAACAGCTTGTAATAACTCAACTCATAAGTGACTTCGCGGCTTTTGCTGCGCAAAATTACCTTGTCGCCGGGCTTCAAATCATACAAACCAGCAAAAATCGAACCTTCGATATTGTTATGTCCATTCAACACCAAATTGCCCGGTTGCCCCAACATCGACGAATTGTTGTGCCATGCTGCGACCCGGCCCTTCGGCAAATCCCATTCAGGCTGACCTTGTTTGTTGATGATAATACCAGCCTCGGCAACAGGCGCATCTATCTTAATTGCTGGGATCACAATATGGGTTGGTTGCTCAAAAGCCGGTTTGCCCGGTTCGGGCAAAATGGCTTTGGCATTATTTGCGGCCCCTTGTACGGCTGGCATATTGGCCGAAGCCGTGACAACTTGAGCGGCAGCGGCTGACGCTACCGTCGGCAGGGCTTGTGTTGGCGCAACCGTGGGCTGGATCACTTGGGTGGGCAATTTAACTGCCACTTCGGTCGGGGTTGGGGCAAAATTTACTTGCACTTGAATCGGGGCAAGGGTTGGTTGAGCCGGGGTGGCCGCCCCACCACAACCAACTAAAATAGCAGCGAGCACAGCCAACGCCACAGGTTTGTAATTGCGGTGAAATGGGATGGTATTTTGAGAACAGGTTGTCATTTCGTTTGAGAATCCTTTGTGGATAATATTTCTATACCAAGAACATCATAAAAATGCAGTTCTTGCCGATGGCTGCCCAGCCGCTACGTTATTCTGCCATCCCCACAAGCAATGACGGGATAGTATAGCGACTGGGCAGATATCGACATTCTATCTTTTTAAATTCCTCTCACTTTTTTGCAAAAATAGCTGCATATATCTTAAAATAAGTGTTGTTAACATACAATACGCAAAAGCATGGAGAGGGTATTTGTTACGCAAATTTGCGTTACCCACTATTTTAGGTGTCATCTCAAAAAATCGGGGGCCATAAAACTATTTTTCGCCAAACGCACGCTATGACCATGGAAGTTAGGGGCTTTTGCCTTAACTTCCATGGTCATAGCGTGCGTTTGGCATTACGTCTTTGGGGTTTACCCTGAATTATTGAGATGATAGTATTTTAGACCAATAAATAAATAAAACATGAAATTTGATGCAATGTTAGAAGTGTGCGCCGCCGATATGCTTAATATTAGCAAGATTGCACGACACGCCGAAGAAATGGGTTATGCTGGCATTTGGACCGCCGAAACCAAACACAACCCCCTATTTCAATTATTGCTGGCCGCCGAGCATACCCAACGGGTAGCGCTTGGAACCGCCATTTTGGTGGCTTTTCCGCGCAGCCCAATGGTGACGGCCCAAGCTGCTTGGGATCTACAAGCCGTTTCAAATGGGCGGTTTATGTTGGGGTTGGGCACTCAGGTCAAACCACACATTGAACGCCGTTTTGCAACCGCATGGGATAAACCAGTAGCGCGATTACGCGACTATATTTTGTCGTTGCGGGCCATTTGGCATAATTTTCAAAATGGCGGACGCATGTATTATGCCGGTGAATTTTACAAATTTTCACTCATGACCCCATTCTTTAACCCCGGGCCAATCGCACAGCCACAAATTCCAATTTATATTGCTGGGGTGAATGAGGGTTTAGCCCAATTAGCAGGCGAGCTATGTGATGGGTTTCATGTGCATCCGGCCCACACCGTGAAATATGTGCAAGAATTTGTCAAGCCCCAAATTGCCATCGGGGCCGCCAAAGCAGGCCGCGACCCCGCCGCTGTTTCGCTGACCAGCGGCTGTTTTATCATCACTGGCAAAGACAGCACCGCAATGGACAAAACCCGCGCATGGGCACGCGAACAATTGTCATTTTATCTATCAACCCCCAGTTACCGCATTGTGCTCGAAATACATGGCTGGGAAGACATCGGCGCACAACTGTCGGCGTTAGCATCACGCCAACAATGGGGTGATATGGCAACATTGATTAGCGATGATATTTTGAATGCCTTTGCCATCGAGGCTCCCCCCGATAAACTGGGCAAAGCCCTGCGCCAACGGTACGAGGGTGTGCTTGACCGCGTGTCAAGCTACATCCCTTTTGTGCCAAGCGATGTCGATGACATGTGGCGCGACGTGATCACAGAAATGCATCAGTAAAACAGATTTTTGCCCAAATCTGTAAAGGTCAAGATAATAGTGGTGCCACTCAATCGCCCTTTCTCCAACCCCTCCCAAATATGAGAGGGAGGTATTACCCCTTGCCTGCTTGTGTGAGAGGCTGGAAGGCGGGAGATGTGCAAATTCGCTTCCATTTTGACCCTTACAGATTTTGGCATAATGCCTTCAAAATGCTATAAATTTAGGGCAAAAATGAAAATGAGCCACGCATCGCCGACCAAGGCATCATGACCGTCGTGCCAAAAGCCACCGACGCAACCATCACCAACAAAACCAACGCCACAAACCCTGCCCCACCAGCCACCCCCAACCACGACAAAAAGCGGGCTTGGCTTGGGTTGCCTGCGCTATTCGCACCCGCCAACCCAATCCCACCCAAAATAAGCGGCAATAATGGCAAGGGCGCAGCACATAAAGCCAGCCCAATACCAAAACACGATACCAGTGACAACAATCCCGTCACCCCAGCCAACATTGCAATGGTGTCATTGCCATTGCGGTCGCGTTTATAGGCATAGTTGGCCTTGGGTAAGGTGGGCAACGCCGTATGCGGCCCTAACATGGCTAAATAGGTTTGGGGCGAATACACAGTTACGCCTTGTTGGCTCAGTTGTTGGGCCACACGCTCGCTCATACGACGACCATCATCGGCATACCATAAGCAACCAGCGCAGAGTGGCACGCTCGTCACTTCACAGCGTTCAATGGCTTCGTTAAGACAATCTACACATCGGGCTGACATGACAATATTTTATACCCAGCCACCAACTTGCCTTTAAACCTAGCAAAAAAGCACCAATGAAAATAGCTTTCATTGGTGCTTTTCAATGATGTGTGATAAAAAGTTTTCGCCAAAATCACTATACTGAGCGCAGCCTCAAACTGAGGTTTTCGCGAATTTCAGTATCCCTAATCAAGCGTAGGCCAGTAATCTGGCCCCTTGATTAGGGATACTGAAATTCGCATGTCGTCTTTTTAGTTTATGACGAAGATACCGTGATTGCGCTACAAGTTAGCAATGATTGCCGATGCAAACTCGCTGCACTTCACTTCCTTTGACCCTTCCATCATGCGGGCAAAGTCATAAGTGACAATCTTCTGACCAATGGTCTTATCAAGCGCACTGATGATAGCATCGGCAGCTTCGATCCAACCCAGATAGCGCAACATCATTTCACCGCTCAAAATCACCGAACCCGGGTTCACTTTGTCAAGGTTGGCATATTTTGGTGCAGTTCCGTGGGTTGCCTCAAAAATGGCGTGACCTGAAACATAGTTAATATTGGCACCCGGCGCAATACCGATTCCACCAATTTGGGCAGCAAGCGCGTCGCTCAAATAGTCGCCATTCAAGTTGGGGGTGGCGATCACATCAAACTCTTCGGGGCGGGTCAGCACTTGCTGCAAGGTGATGTCGGCAATGCTGTCCTTAATCATCAACTTCTTCTTCCACTTGCCGCCACCATGGGTTGGCATCAACTTCAAGGCGGCTTCAATTTCAGCCCGAATTTCAGCTTGTTGATCATCCGTCATCATGTCATAACCCGGGTCAATGGCCTTGGCGTTATCTTCTACGCTAATGCTCGGCTTGCGATCAACATTGTCAATAATCCAGCTTTCGCGTTGAGTCACAATGTCATTACGATATTCACGTTGGGCCAAGGCATAGCCCCAGTCACGGAAAGCACCTTCGGTAAACTTCATAATGTTGCCCTTGTGCACCAAGGTCACGCTCTTGAAGCCAAAACGCAAGGCATATTCAATAGCGCTGCGGATCAAGCGATCTGAACCCGGCTCTGAAATGGGCTTAATGCCAATGCCGACGCTATTCATATTGCTTTCACCAAAGCGCACTTTCTTAAATTCTTTGGGCATATTTGCCTTCAAAAATTCAAGAATCTTGACCGCTTGTTCACTGCCGGCTTCAAAGTCAATCCCAGCATAAATATCTTCGGTGTTTTCACGGAAAATCACCATATTGACCTTCTCAGGGTGCTTGACTGGGCTTGGCACACCGGTAAAATATTTCACTGGGCGCAAGCAAGCATATAAATCGAGCAATTGGCGCAAAGCCACATTCAATGAGCGAATCCCTTTGCCGATTGGGGTAGTCAATGGTCCTTTGATACCAACCAAATATTCCTGAAAGACATCAATCGTCTCTTTGGGCAACCAATCTTGATAGGTGCGGAAAGACTCTTCGCCCGCTTGCACCTTCATCCAATGGATTTTGCGTTCCCCGTTATAACTTTTTTCAACCGCGGCATCAAATACACGCACACTGGCGCGCCAAATGTCGGGGCCTGTGCCGTCACCTTCAATAAATGGCAAAATAGGGTTGTTCGGCACATTAAGAACGCCGTTTGCACCCATCGTAATTTTTGCGCCATCTGCTGGCACAGCGGTAGTTTTATAAGACATTTTTTTTCCTTTGGCCTCTTACTTGAATAATATTTTTGAATCCTCAATTCTAACTTACTTTCTATAAATTTTATAATCAAAAATGCTTGATCACCGCATAAAATACCGAGCAAGACGTAATATACGAGATATAAAATTGTCTTATCCAAAATAACAAATCTAGAGAAACACGCCGATGGCACATCTGTATTTGCAAACCCGTTTCTTACTAGCAAACCAACCCTTTACCAAATAGGGTATTTAAAGCTACAATCTTATATTATGCAATTCGATCTTCTTATCAAAGGTGGTACCGTGATTGACCCAGCCAATGGGATCAACGAAAAACGTGATATTGGCATTAAACGCAATCGCATCGCTGCTGTCGTCGCCAATATTCCAGCAGAATCAGCGGCCCGCGTCATTGACGCTAGCGGCCAATATGTCACGCCCGGTTTAGTCGATCTACACACCCATGTTTATTACGGGTCAACTTTTTGGGGCATCAACCCAGACCCCGTAGCCGCCCGCAGCGGCGTCACCACATGGCTCGATGTCGGCTCGGCTGGGGCTTACAACTGGCCCGGTTTTCGGCGCTTTGTCATTCAAGCCGCCCAAGCGCGTATTTATGGCTTGCTCAATATTTCATCCATCGGCCTTACCGCGCCGACCTGGGAGCTAGCCAATCTCAATTATTGCGATGTTGATATGGCCTGCAAAATGGTCGATCTAAATCGTGATTTGCTCATCGGCATAAAAGCCCGTATCGACAACAGCACCACCGGCTATGTAAATGGCGCTGGCACTGGCGTTGCAGGCCTACAACGCGCCCGTGAGGCTGCTGACCGCCTTGGGTTGCCCGTCATGGTTCATATCGCCTCTGGCCCACCCAGCCTCGAAGAAATTATGCCGATCTTGCGCCCGGGCGACATCATCACCCATTGTTGTACAGGCCGCGATAACCGCCTCGTCACCCCCGCCGGCACCATGCGCGAGATGGTGCGCCTGTCACGCGAGCAAGGCCTTATTTTTGATGTTGGTCACGGCGCTGGCTCATTTTCATTCGAATCGGCCGAGCAAATGCTGGGGGATGGCTTCATCCCCGATGTCATCTCGACCGATATTCACCAACTTGCCATCAACGGCCCCTGTTTCGACATGCCCACCACCCTCAGCAAATTTATGGCGCTCGGCATGAGCCTCTATTCCGTCATCGAGCGGGCCACCGTGCGCCCCGCGCAAGTCATGGGCTTGGCCGATGAGGTTGGCACGCTTAAACCCGGCGCTTTGGCCGACGTAGCCATATTTAAGTTGCTAGATGGCGACTACACACTCTATGATATTGCCATGTTGCCACGCAAGGCCAAGCAATTGTTAGTGAATACTCAAACTATTATTAATGGCCGCCCAATGCAACGCACCTGCGATGAACCAATGATGCCTTGGATTGAGCTTGACGAAGCCCAACGCACCCTTATTAGTCGTGGGCATACCCCACACGCCATGTGTGCTTGTTGATACCCAGAATCATGGTATCGCCCATGCCTAAAGAGCATGAGCGATACCATGATTTTAGGACTATTCTTAAATTTACATAATAGCCTTGACAAAAAAGCCATGTTTGAATACAATAATCCTCCTGAAGTTGATGCGGGATAGAGCAGTGGTAGCTCGTCGGGCTCATAACCCGGAGGTCGTAGGTTCGAATCCTGCTCCCGCTATTCAGTTAAAAATTATCCCGTTGCGGGATAGAGCAGTGGTAGCTCGTCGGGCTCATAACCCGGAGGTCGTAGGTTCGAATCCTGCTCCCGCTATACATTAAACAAAAGCCCAGAATTCTGGGCTTTTTTGTTTTTAGAGCAAATTTCAAGTTGATAAAAAGTTTTGCCGATTTCACGATGTATCTCCAAAACACAGTTTTTAGGGATACATCGTGAAATCGGCGCTTCATCTTTCAGAAAATTGTTTTGTAACGCCACACGGCAATCCCGCTACAATGTTTACCCCATCACTGAGAGCGAAGCGCATGAAGCAATTGCTTGGCAATATGCCCCGCCGCAAAATTTTTATAACCTCGACCCCACACCAAGCCAACAAGCCCAACATTTGGCCTATTATCTAAATCCCAAGCATCAAATTTATAGCGTAACCAACTCAGCCATTCGTGCTGGCGCACGCGGCTATCTTCTCAAAGATGCTGGCAAAGATCAGGTTTTTCGCTCAATACGAGGTGTGCATAACAGCAAAGTCTTATTTGGGCCACAAATGGCCGATAAATTCAAGCCACGTTTAGGACAAAGATAGTAAATTTGGCAAAACCTCTCATCAATTCAGAAGCCGCTCTAACGTGCCGCCAACACTTGCTCTAAACTTTGGCGCAACGCCAAATACGTCAGCCCACTGTGCCGCGAGGCAAAGACCTTACCTTGCGCATCCAAAATAACAATTTGAGGTTGCGCCGTAAATTGATACAACGTTTTGGCGGCGGCGTTGCGCGGGTCATCAATATCATATTGCACAAAATCAATCTCACCAGCATACACTTGTTCTAGCCCGTTCACGACAGCCTTGGTTGCCAAACAAGCTTCTCACCAATCGGCATAAAACTCAATCAGGCGTGGGCGTTGGGCACTGGCTTGGCTTAGGCTTGGGGTGCTGGCGCTTGACTGAGCCGCAAGCGTCAGCATGTAAATCGCACCATTCAAGTCAAGCATATATAGCTCGCCATTGGCATCTTCGCCAAATGAACTGATGCGATATTCGGTGTCAAACAACAAGCTACTTTGCCAATTACCCACTTGGTCACGCTGCAATTGCCAAATTTTGCCACTGCAATAATCGCCAAATAAATAAGCGCCCTGCAACATGGGCAACTTGGCCCCACGATACACATAGCCACCCGTCACCGAACAGCCATCGCTGCGCCCATAAGCGTGAATAGGTTTGACAAATTCAGGGCGGTCAGCCCCACCGCGATAAGCCTCAAAGCCTTCGCGTTTGTTCCAACCATAATTTTCGCCGCCTTTGCTCTTGGCTGGCTGAAAATTAATTTCTTCATAAGCGCTTTGCCCAACATCGGCGATGTATAAATCGCCTGTTTTACGGTCAAAACTAAAGCGCCAAGGGTTACGCAACCCATACGCCCAAACCTCGGCGCTATCGTTTTGGCTGGCAAATGGATTATTTTCGGGGATGCTATAGACACGTTTTGCTTGGTTTTGGACTGGCCCAGGTGGTTTCAACACATCTATACGCAACAATTTGCCCAATTGCGCCTGTAAATTTTGTCCATTGCCATTGGGGTCGCCCTGCGAGCCACCATCCCCCATGCCGATATACAACATGCCATCTGGCCCAAATTTCAATTGCCCACCATTATGATTTGAATAAGGCTGTTTGATGCTCAAAAAAACCTGCTCGCTGTTCGGGTCGGCAACACCCTGTTTGGGGTCAAACACAAATTTTGAAATGGTCGTATCACCATTGCTATCGGTGTAATTCACCCAAAAAGCGCGATCACGAGCATAATTTGGGCTAAAGGCCATACTTAACAAGCCTTGCTCATTGGCGGTGCTACGCACTCGGTCGGTAATATCTAAAAAAGGTGCTGGGCGCACTTGCCCTTTGTCAATCACCCAAATTTTACCGGCCTGCTCAGTGACATAAAGCAAGCCAGTATTATCGGCATAAGTCAAATAAGTAGGGCGCGTCAGCCCATCCACCCATTTCGTTAAGGTCAATGTATTTTGGGCGCTGGGGTTTGGGGGAATGGTTGGGGTAATAATGGGAACAATCGGTGTTACGATTGGGATAACCAGTGCAACAGTTGGGGCAATTATGGCTTCGGGGGGTATTGCAATTTGCGCCGCTGTTGTTATAGCAGGCACTGCCGTCGCTTCGATCGGCGTTGGCGCTGGCTGCATCGGCAGTCGGAGCGAAGCAGGGTTTATCCACGCACTCATGCCTAACGCCAGTGTGACACAAATGGCTAAAAACAATCTGATTCTGTTCAACCAATTAACCATTCAACTACCCAAATAACCCTACTTTGCGCCGCATCGCGTCATCATAATCGCCAATCAAATGCCACCAATTGGTGAGTGGTTTGCCACGATAAGTCAGACCATTGTTGTGACCCGGTAAATTTTGCATCCAATAAATAAACCATGTCAAGCTATCGCTGTTCCAACGGTCACAATTCATACGTTGCTTTTGCCCCCCGCCCTCAGGCCGCCAATCCTCAATGTCTGTCCACACCATGCTACGGTTGGCCCAATCATAATCGCGCACACCATTGGGTGGAAAATGCGTCCAACCACAGCGCCCTTCGCCCACCTCACCCACAAATTTACGCCAAAACAAATCTTCATTGGCCTCACGCAGCACCGCCTCGATCTGATGCATATGGTCTTCAGTGGCCTCAGATGGCCCACGTTGGTAATTATAATGATAAACCGTATAAGTTTTGCGCAACACTGGCAAATCATGCGGGTCACGGTCGCTGTTGCTCACATCACCCCAAGACCCTGCCATGTTCGACTCCCACAATTCCATTTTGCTGCCATGATACCCCCACAGCCAAATCTCTTTCACCCCGCGCTGCTCTACCCATTCACGTACATTAATTCGCTGCATAATGGCGTTGTAATCAGGAAACGGCAAGCCACGCCAGCCAATTTTGCGGCTAATGGGTAGCGCCTCATGAATCTCGATGGTATCAACGATACGATATTTCAGGCTGGGTTGGGCAGCGGGGTCTTTGTAACCATGATAGCGGCTGCCCTGCTCCAGCGCTGCAATTACTTTTTGGCTGGTGTCTGCCGTGTGGCAGCGAATTTGGTCAAGCGGGCCGGTTACATCAGTCGTCACCTCAAGGTCAATCCAACCACGTTTATCGAGCGGAAAATAATTCACGATGAGCACCGGAATATGAAATGGCAACATAGGTATATGATAAACCCCAACCTGAGATAAACCTGATTCGCACTACTCAAATAGGAGTAATATAACAGCATAATGACCAATCGCAAACCCGCACTCGGGTTCATTTTTGTTACACTCTTACTCGATATTCTTGGCCTCGGCCTCATCATCCCAGTTTTACCCAAACTCATCGAAAGTTTTAGTAATAACGATATTCAAGCGGCTGCTAGCACTTATGGCATTTTGATTGCCGTTTTTGCGTTTATGCAATTTGTGTTTTCACCCATTCTCGGTGGGTTATCCGACAAATACGGGCGTCGCCCCGTCATCCTCATTTCATTGCTTGGCTCTGGGTTAGATTATTTACTATTGGCGTTCGCACCTAGCCTAGGCTGGCTGTTCGTCGGGCGTGTCATTGCTGGCATTACGGCTGCCAACATCACCACCGTCACTGCTTATATTGCCGATGTATCGCCGCCCGAAAAGCGCGCCCAAAATTTTGGCATTGTCGGTGCGGCCTTCGGCTTAGGCTTTATTATTGGGCCGCTCATCGGCGGTTTGTTAGGCAATGTTGGCTTGCGCGTGCCATTTTTAGTCGTGGCTGTCATTACACTTTTCAATTGGTTATATGGCTTTTTTGTCTTGCCAGAGTCGTTATCCAAAGAAAACCGTCGCGAATTTGAATGGAAACGCGCCAACCCACTCGGCAGCCTAACTGGCTTACAGCGTTTCCCGATTGTGTTACGCCTGACCATTGCCAGTGTTTTTACCTTTTTGGCCCAAAATGTGCTGCAAAGTGTGTGGGTGCTTTACACCCAATATCGCTATGGCTGGGCCTCAGACCAAGTGGGTATTTCACTGGCCCTGGTTGGCCTTAGCGCAGGGATTGTTCAAGGCGTATTGGTCGGCAAAGTAGTCAAACGCATCGGTGAGCGCAAGGCCGTCATCATCAGCTTATCCTTCAGCATCCTCAGCTTTATTCTCTACGGTTCAGCCACCCAAGGCTGGATGTTCTACGTCATCCCCCTGATTGGGGCCATTGGGGGTATTTCTGGGCCAAGCACCCAGTCCATCATCTCAAAAAGCATTCCGCCCAACGAACAAGGCGCAGTGCAAGGCGCTTTATCGAGCTTTAATGCCCTAACCGGGATTGCTGGGCCGCTCATTGGCACTGCCGTATTTAGCTATTTTATCGGCAACACCGCGCCATTTCAATTGCCAGGTGCGCCCTTTTATGTATCGGCATTGCTGATTGGTATCAGCTTAGCCCTCATCGTCAACACCTTTCGCCAAGTGCCCGAAAAGTAAATGTCTCTCGCAAAGACGCAACGTTAGAATATATTAAGCTTAAATCAGCCTTAGCGCAGATTCCTAAAAAATGAAGGGCCGGTTTCACTATCCACCTTCCACAGTATAGCTATAAAAGATGGCTGTGAAAGATGAATGGTGAAATCGGCAAAACCTTTCATCAACTCGGAATCTATGCTAACAGAACGATCTTTATCTTGTAGGCTTTACGCTTTTGCGCCTTTGCAAGAAATAGCACCCCCATGAATACCATCGCCACCGCACTTGTGCCCGTCATCGCTACCATCGTGCTGGGCTGGGGTTTGTGGCGGCAGCAATTTGTGGCCGATGCTTTTTGGGGTCAACTCGACCGCCTCAATTATTGGGTGTTGTTTCCATGTTTGTTGTTCAATAATCTGATCAGCGCCCGATTGCAAGACTTGCCCGCCTTCGAAATCGCCATCGTTATTTGGGGTGCGCAGTTTTTATGCGCCGCGCTCATGCTGATGTTGCGGCGCTGGGTATCAAATAGCGGGGCGGCCTTCACCTCGGTTTTTCAGGGCGGGGTGCGTTTCAATACTTACATCGCATTAGCAACCGTGCCAGTCTTATTTGGCAATGAAGGCCGTGTGCTTATTGCCATTCTTATCGCCCTATTTGTGCCCATGACTAATGTGTTATGCGTCACCGCCTTGGCCTACTACGCCCAAGGCCGCACCTTGCACCCTCGCGCCTTGCTTCGCCCCATCGCCAGCAACCCACTCATCATTTCGTGCGTGTTGGGGGCAGGGTTTAGTGGGCTGAATGTGGCTGTGCCAGACGGTATACGCGCCACTTTAACCGTGTTAAGCCAAGCCTCATTGGCCTGCGGCCTCATTTCAGTGGGTGCAGCGTTACGCTTCGAGCAAATTCGGGGAGATGTACAGGCAATGATGGCGGCGCATGGCTTCAAATTCATCGCCATGCCGCTCTTGAGCCTATTGTTATGTCAAATTTTGGGTATTAATGGCTTTACCCGCACCATCATCGTCTTTTTCAATTGCATCCCCACCGCCTCTACCGCCCAAGCGCTAGCGCGGCAAATGGGGGGCGATGTGCCGCTCATGTCGCGCATCATCACCACGCAGACCTTGGTTGCTTTTGTTTACATGCCCTTGGTCTATTTGGGTTTTTAGGCTCCCCCCCCCGACAAATCAAACACCCTCGGCTCCTCGACTATTTGCAACATTTATTCTATAGATTAGCTTTACAATAAACATCATGACAACGCCACATTTATATGGGCTGGTATTGGCTGGTGGGCAAAGCCGCCGCATGGGGCGCGATAAAGGCTTGCTCGAATATCATGGGCAACCCCACCGCGAATATTTGTATGCCTTATTAGCGCGTTATTGCGAACGGGTCTTTCTATCGCTCAACCCCACCCAATCACAGCCCGATGCAGCATACTTCAACCTCATTCTCGACACCCCAATTTATGCCGATACAGGACCAGTGGGGGCGGTGGTCAATATGATCGAACAACACCCCAATGTGGCCTTATTTGTGGTGACCTGCGATTTACCTTTTTTTGATGCCAGTTGTGCCGAGCAATTACTCGCAGCCCGCGACCCTGCCCGCGCCGCCACCGCCTTTCTTAACCCAGAGATCAATCAGGCCGAGCCACTGGTGACGATTTATGAAGCTGCATTTTTGCGCGGCGTGCCAGCCCAATTTAAAGCCGGGGTGAACTCGTTGCGTAAATTACTGGCCAAGGCCGATGTCAAGCTCATCACCCACCACCCTGGGCGCTGTATTCATAGCGCTGACCTGCCCGATGAGTTTAGCGCAGCGAATCGGGCGATGCAAAGCCACAAACCGAGTGACACCCCTTCAGCCTGAGTCTAATTTGTCGGCGTCACCTCAACTGTCACCTGCTCAGGCGATGTTCCAGATGAGGTTAAATGCGGCAATTCAGGCAACCCTCGCATCATTCTCACAAAGGTATCCCGCTCCTCTGGCGGAACCTTAAGCGCCACAGCCAGCCTGTGCGCCAAATTATAGGATGGTCGTCGAAGGTCATTTTCGATCTTACGAATCATCATGACTGAGCAAAACGAGGCACTAGCCAGCCCCAATTGGGTCAGACCTGACATGTCACGATAGATACGCAGTAGTTGCCCCGGTGTACATGAAATAGACATATATTATTGTTAATTTAGCAGTCAATAGCACAAATGTCAATCAATGTATCACTTTTGTGTCATTTTTGGCAACAAGCAACGTAGATTTTAGAATTAAACTAGAACAGAAGTGACTCTATTTTTAGGGGGTCACTTCAAACATGCCCGATGATCATCTTTTTTAGCGAAAACTAGAATGACGAAAAATTTAAATAATAGCCATAATATAAAGCGAATTACATTGATATTTTCATGTATTTTTTATATGATTGTATTCTTTCTATCTCGAGCATGGTTTTTTATTGATTATCCAATGCCTTTTTTTGATCCAGATACTCATGATTACTTTGCACCAGTAGAATCAATACTTAACAATAGCTCTCCTGTTTTTGCAGTGCGTTCGCCTGGTTTTCCTATGCTTATTCTTTTAATTTATAAACTTGGAGGGAATCTATTTCATATTATTGCCGCACAAAATTCTTTTTCGTGTCTTTGCGGAATTATTATGCTTGTAGCTGTATGGAGAGTAAATTGGTGGTCTGCTCCATTTGCAAGTGTTGGATGAAGTGACCCCCTAAAAATGGAGTCGGAGATAATGGAAAAAGAAATGAAAAACCGATCCAATTACAGTCAAGAATTTAAAGACCAAGCCGTGAAATTAAGCCACGA
>JAGWYZ010000399.1 GCA_018969115.1 Chloroflexota bacterium
TCAGTCACTCTCAACCCTTAACCCTCAACTCAACTTCTTAAGATTCACGTTTTACATCGACCTGAATACGCATGGGCACAAAAGGCAAACGATTAATAATATTAGTCAGCCATGCTGGGCCAACGCTTAATTGAGGCGGGCGTTGTAACGGCAGGTTGCGTTGTAGCGCTGTTTGTGCCTCGGGCAAGGTTTTGCCACGTACCAAATTGCGCACTTGCCCAAGATCAATCTCGGCCCCCACTTTACCGCGCACTGTCACAAATACTTGGGTGCGTACACCGGCATCTTCTTCTACTTCATCCCCGCGATCCATTTCAATTTCGACTAAACTAAAGCCACGCGGCACTTTTTTGCTGATTTCGGCGCGGGCGATCTCGCTAAGTGACACTGGCGACACGGCCAATCCTATCACCTGTATGCGCATGTCGAGCCGCAGTTCGTCGGCTGGTTCGGTGGCAAATCGGTCGTAGGTCTCGTTTTGAATGTCTGAAATATAGATCGAGGTTGGCACCAAATATAAATTACCTTTTGCAACTTCTGGTTCTTTTTGTAGTTTTTCGGTAGCCTCTTTTAATAATTGGGCTGTAAGCAATTCTTTGGCTTTTTTGTAATCATCGCGGCTAACCGCTTTTACGGTTTTGCCACTACCGCCACTGATGGGGCGTTGATTCACGACCCGCACTGCTACCGATGGCACGCCTTCAACTTGGTTGATTTGGTTAGCCCCAACATTTCCAGAGACCCCTTCTTCATTAGCCTCTACCCGCACTTCGGCCCGCCCCAAAGGTGGAATCTCTTGATTATGGATCGTGATAAAACGAATGGGGGTGCTGCCACCCGAAGTGCGCACCACGCTATTTTGTGGCACGATATACGGTTGGCTGAGCAAATTGAAAAATGTCACCATCCCAGTGGCTTTTGATGCCGAAACCTCTTTGCGCCCGCTAGTCGGCACAGTGATTGTTCCCTCAGCAAAGGTCTCTAATTTCTCAGCAGGCACGGTTCGATCAACCAGATTCACTTTGGTCGCTTTTGAATCAAGTGCCACTGTTGTGATAGTCGATATATTTTGGCTCGATGCCACCAATGATACTTGCCCACTCGGTAAAAATACCAATCCGATGCCAGCAATTGCAGCTAGTGCTGTTAATGCAACACCAAAACGGATTAATTTAACGATAAAGGGCCGCAGTGGAAACCACCGTGCCAACGAATTTGGGATAAATCGCCGAGGCGCAGTAAAACGGCGCAAAGGCTTAATTTCGGTCTCAGCCCACCAATGAGCTTGTTTGGCTTGTCTTACATGACGATAATTAGGCAAACCAGCTTCACCCGCTAAACGCCGTTCACCCATGCGCGATGAAACCAATGCGACCTCGCAGCCCAGTTGTAAACCGGCCCGGCGAATCAGATCAAAATGTACGGTCTCGTAAATATGTTGACTGCGTGGCGGCATGACAACGATAACGCGACCTGTTTCACCTGATGACACAGCCCAAGCTAAACGATCGCGCACACTGTACACGTCATCCTCATCGGTTAAATTGATAATCTTACCAATCATACGTTTTCAGCGATAATATTAATAATGTCCCAGTCTACCATCGTCGCAGCTAGCTTTAGCCAAGTTCTTATTGCTACAAATGAGCTAATCGCACGGGGTGATTATAAAAAAGCTGTAGCCGAGTGTGACAACCTGATTTCGATATATCCTAACGCGATTCGAGCGCAGCGCGCCCGTGCCAATGCATTAGAACGTTTGGGGGATGCCGCCCATGCTCTCGAGGATTATTGTCATGTGCTTGAAATTATGCCAACTGATCATTATGCAATGATCGGCATGGCACGTTGTCATAAAAAACTTGGCGAAGTGCGTGATGCTGAATGGTTGGCACGTCAGGTGATCGATTATGACCCCGATAATTTAGATGCAGCCCGCTTGGCCAATATGAGTGACCTTGAAATACGACGCGCTGGTGATATTCGCTATGCGCGTGACCTATGCTTGGCAGGTATGCCTATGCGCGGCATCCGCGAAATTCGCCGTAAACTGGCAGCAGAACCAGACCGTGTCGATTTACAACTTGTTTTGGCTGAATTATTGTGGACAGGCAAACAACATATCGTAGTCGCAGAGCTATGTTATGAAATTTTATATACTTTGCCAGATTGCCTTCCGGCTCACTTATTGCTGCGAACCTTATGGCACAAGGCCAATGCCGAGGTGATGGGGGCTGCGCATACTCTTCGCATAGAACAGCTCGACCCGGGGGCATTAGAAGCTCAAGCGTGGTTACAAAGTAGCTTGCCTGCCACTGCCCAAGTTGAATTT
>JAGWYZ010000102.1 GCA_018969115.1 Chloroflexota bacterium
CCTTGAGCGTTTTAATTTGTGCTTTGCAATCGCCCAAATAATCGCGCAATACCGTATCTTGGGCACACAGGTCATCGGCGCGGGCGCTAGCCGTGTCTAGCCATTCGTTAAACTTCTCAGCCTCGTCGCCATAACTATCGAGTTTGGGGCGCCCAAATACCTGAACAAACAGACCCAACATATCGGTCACTTCTTCAACCTGCAAAAAACTATCGGCACGCGGCGCATACACGCGCAAACCCACCGCTTCCAAGGCGTGGCGCATCCGCTCAACTTGCTTTGATTTAAGCGATGGAAATAAAAACGCAATCTGATTGGGGTCAGCCACCCGTTGATTGTCGATCAACGAGCGCACCAGCTCGGCGATTTCGGCACAAACCGCCTCTGGCTTGGCTGCGTTTGAGGCCACCACAGAGACATCGGTATTGGTGCTATGCGCCCGAATTTGCTTGCTGGTGACCCGATAGGCCCCAGTCTGGGGTTGTGGGCGTTGCCAATCGCAACCCATTTGCATAAACGCTGTATAAAGCGCCACAATACGTTGACGCGAACGGTAATTGGTATCTAACGGAATTTCAGCCGGTGAACGGCCCAGCCGTTCTCGGCAACGTTGGGGAAACTGCACAAAATTTTCGACTGTCGCACCGCGAAACCGATACATGGCTTGATCATCATCGCCCACCACACACAGGTTTTTGTGCCCGCGTGCCAACTCAAAGAAAATACGCTCTTGCACGGTGTTGGTGTCTTGATATTCATCAATAATAATATGCTTAAACGCTTGTTGGGCGGCGGGTGACCGTTCAAGCACATTTAAGGCTTCTTGTTGCAACAGCGAAAAATCGGTCAAACGCGCCCGCTCAGACACCTGCAAGGTGGCAAGATATTGCGCATACATCGCCACCATTTGCTTCAGCGTATCGTCATCAGCCAGATGCGCCGCCAATGTCTGTGGTGACAAACACTCTTCTGAAAACCGATTAAACAATGAAATAACATGCTGCACAGCCTGATGACGTGAGCGCTTGCTGCGGTTTTCGCCAAAAAACCCATTAATGCGTTCATTACACGCCAATACATCTGCGATATCAAAACCGCTTTTGTCGAGCAACGCTTGCCAACGGGTCGCATTTGACAAGTGAAAATACTGAGATAACGAATCCAATAAGGCGGGGGCATTGCCACGTTCACGGCCTTGCAATAAATGACGGTCTAAGGGTATTTTTTGGCACAATGAATGAACCGTGCCGACATACATCTCCCCCACGTCATATTGTTGACCGGTCAAATTACTCGCCGCGCCCAACAACGTGCGCAAGCCTTCACGCAATTGGGTGGCGGCTTTTTCGGTAAACGTCGAAAGAAAAATCTCACGCGGGCGCACTTGCTGAAACGCGATGAGATTAACCGTGCGCCAAAGTAACACCCGCGTTTTACCTGACCCCGGGCCAGCCGGTAAATAAAGCGGCCCATCAACATGCCGAATGGCCTGATCTTGGGCCGTATTAGGTGAAAATTTAAATTGTTGCCAGAGATCCTCAATGCGTTGCGATGACATGCCGCGATTATAGGGGGGCAATCACAAAAAACACGCCAAACGCCCCCCAAATTGTAAAACTGTCAAATTTTATTAAGCTTGCGCCCCTACCGCCGCCCCACCACCCGCAGGGCAAATGCGCGATGCGGCCCGGGGATGGGCGCAATTTCAGACTTGAGCACATAGTTGGGCGTGGGCAGGGCAAAGCGGGTCTTGGCAAACAGCGCCGCCACAATCAGCATGATGAGCGATTCACCCATGCCAGCGCTCAGACAGGTGCGGCTGCCCAAGCCATAGGGCGCAAATGCGCCGGGTTGGTGATGCTCGCTACGCGGCTCGAAATAGCGTTCGGGGTCGAAGGTGTAAGGGTCGCGGTAAACGTTGGGCAAAAAGTGGGTGACGCCGGTGGCGATAAACACCAAGCTGCCTTTGGGGATGGTATGCCCCTCAAAATTAAACTCTTGGGCCACATAACGCGGCAAGGCCCCGGCAATGGGATACATTCGCATGGTTTCGAGGCAAGCGCCATACAGCCAGCGCATGGCGCGAAATTGCTGCAACCCCGGCGTGCCATTGGCAAACAGGGTGTCAATTTCGGCTTGCACCTTTTGCAATAGGCTGGGCGAACGCAATAGTTCGTAGAGCAAATAACCAGTCAGGCGTGGGGCATAGGCCACGCCATTCACAAACGGCAAATGCACATACGCCAGCAAGTCGGCGGGGTTGGCGGCCAAGGGGCTGCCATCTTGTTTGACACTGCGCAACAGCAAATCGACAAAATCATCACTGGGGGGGCGGGTGGCATCTTGGGCATCGGCTTGATGTTTGTCAACAATTTGCTGCAAATAATGCTCAAAACGGCGTTTGGCGTTTTGATAATCGGGCAATTTGAGCAAAAAGGCCGGCTGAAAAGCCACCCCCGAACCGATCAAGCGGTTGGTAAACAACACAATATCGCTGAGTGAATCGCCGAGGTCGCTATTTTCGGTGCTGCCAGCAATGATCTCCAGGCACAATTGGGTGACGGTTTGCAGCACCGGCACTTGTTGGCCGGGCTGCCAAGTGGCGCTCATCGCCTCAATTTTTTGCATGGCCTGCGACATATAGGCGGCTAGCGCATCGCGTGACAATTTGGGTTTGATCAGTTTGCGGTAATAGCTGTATTCGGGTTCGTCGAGTGTCGGCAAATACAGGTCGCTGTTGGTTTCTTCGACCAGTTTGCCATAAATGGGGCGCAGCTTAAATAGGGTTTCGCCCGAATTCATCAGCAACAGGTTGGCCTGTGGCCCGGCCAAAATGATGATTTGGCGGCGCCCGGCACTTGAATTTTTTAGACCGGCCCATAGGTATGATAGGCGGCGGTCAAAAAGCCCATTGCATCCTTCATCAGCCCCAGCGCGTTGCCGAGAATGGGGATGCCGGACACGGTTGGAATGGGGGATGAAGTTTGTGTCAACATAAAATTTAATTATTCGAGGTCGATGCCGTAGCGGGCAAGCCGCACTGCGTCATTAGCCAATGACGTGCATCATCAATCGTTAGGTTTGTCGCACACATCATGATATATCGTAGGACAATTTGCAGATAGCTCGGCTGTTAAACA
This sequence comes from Chloroflexota bacterium, assembly GCA_018969115.1. GTDB lineage: Bacteria > Chloroflexota > Anaerolineae > J036 > Brachytrichaceae > AQU-03. The sequence goes on from JAGWYZ010000102.1 coordinate 3,141, forward strand.
TGGATGGGCAGGATGAACAGGATAAGAAAACAAAGAAAAAAATCCTGTTCATCCTGCCCATCCATGTTCATAACCCTATTAATGAGCGGCCAAAACACGCGGGCCGAGCATAAACCAAGCTTTGGCAATTTGGTCATCAGCCACCTCATAAATGGCAATGACGCTGAGATGACCGGGGCCTTCGGCAAACGTGCGGGTGACGATCTCATGATCGATGACACGATTTCCCATCACCATGCGGTTGATCAAACGCCCAAACAAATTTGGCTCTTGAAAACGGGCAAGGTGTCGCTCACGAATTTGGGCCGCGCCATTGGCGAGCAAGGTGTTGGGGTGTTCAAAATATTGGGCATCGGCGGCCCAATAACGCATAAATGTATCGATATCACGGGCGTTATAAGCATCGAGTTGGGCTTGCACAATCGCTTCTGGGGGTGAAATAGGCATAAGCCTATTTTACAAAAATGTCAGCAACCCGTTTAAGGCTGTTCATAAATCAGCACTTCACTTAACCCGTCATCTCCGCGAAAGCAGAGATCCATAACGAGACCGGTCAAAAATGCGGCAAACCAGTCAAACTACGCCTGTCTGGTTATAGATTCCCGCTTTCGCGGGAATGACGAGGCGACTTTTGAACAGCCTTGGCAACCCGTTGTCAGAGACCCACCCAAATCATCAAGAACAACCGTATAATTTAGCCTCTCATGACGTTTGACGAAGTCTACATTGAACATGCCATTGCCGCATTTGATAAACAGGTTTACCTCAGCGCCATGCATGGTTCACATCATTGGGAACTACGTCTTGATTTGGGGCGCATTGCCTACCTTGGGCCACACAACCATCGACAAGAATATCAGGTTGAGGTGCTTGGCACTGAATCGGAAACCGAACATACTTGGTTGTGGGCATGGGCCAACCCCGAGATGTTTAGCGACGCAGCCTTTTTACGCTCGGCACACGCGCTAAAAAAATATGGTGAAATGCACGGCTTGGGTGAATTGACTGTGCCGGTGTTGCCGATTACACATTATGTCACTGGGGCACGCATCGCGGCAATGACCAGCGGGATCTGCCGCGCCGCTGCCTATGTGCGCTGCGCCTACCCACAAGGCGCGGCTTATATGCTCATCCGCGACCCGCATTTTAAGCGCCCAGTGCAACGCCCACTCACCCGCATTGCACGCATTTTGCCGATGTTTGTGTCAGACGAGCGGCAATTGCCCGGGCGCGATTATCAAACCGCCTTCGAGCATTATTTGCGCTTTTATCGCCTCGGCCCTGCCATTCGCGTCACGCCCGATATGCACACCTTTTACACCCTGCAACCCACCCAGCGCGAGCACACCTTGATGGGTGAGGGCTTGCAAATTGGCGAAAATAAACCGCTGGTGGTCGAGTTTGATGCAGCACGGCAGTTGGTACAAATTGGGTTTTAAAGTATATTTCGCCACAAAGCACACAAAAAACACAAGGATAAGAGCAGTGGCGAAGTTTTGTGGCGAAATATACCGCGGCCATTAGAAATGGCGCGCTGGGACTACAAAGCCTGCCTTCGCAGGCTAGAAACTTAGACCGCAAAGGCGGTCTTTGTGTGCTCAGCGCAGGATTTTAATCCCCGCGCCAGATTGCTATCAGGCTAATTGTCGCGGTGTGGCTGATCGATGATGGCTTGCAAAGCCTCGGCCTTGGCGATATCGAGCGGGGGCTGCACATAATGATCGAGCAGGTCTTTCCAAACGAACGTGGCGCGTTGGGCGGTGTCGAGCGCCCCATGTTCTTGCCAAGTGCCAATATTTTGGCGGTCGGCGATGCTGCTGCGGTGAAAATCGGTTTGATAACGGGCAAGGGTGTGGGTTGTGCCAAAATGATGCCCACCCGGCCCGACCTCACGAATAAAATCGAGCGCCAATTCTTCGTCATTAATGAGCGGGCGTTTGAGAAAATGCTGCATCATGGCGAGGCCTTCAGCATCGACCACAAATTTCTCGAATGAGAAGACCAAGCCCCCTTCGAGCCAACCCGCCGCTTGCAATACCAAATTAGTGTGCCCCATCACACACGGCCACAGGCTCATTTGGGTTTCATAGGCGGCTTGGGCATCGACCATTTTGCTGGTATTGAGGCTGCCGCTGCCGCGATAAGGCAAGCCATAACGCCGCGCCAATTGCGCCCCCGCCAACAACGCCCACGCGCCTTCGGGTGTGCCAAAAGCTGGGCCGCCGGTTGCCATATCGGTGTTGGTGGTAAATGCGCCATAAATGGCGGGCGCACCCGGGCGCACCAATTGCATCAGGGCAATACCCGCCAGTGCTTCGGCATTTTGCTGTGCCAGCGCTGCCGCGATGCTGATGGGCGACATGGCCCCGGCCAAGATAAACGGGGTCACCACCACCGGCTGTGCGGCTGCGGCATAGGCCATCAAGCCACCCAACATGCCGCTGTCATATCGCAAGGGGCTGTTGGCGTTTACCACCGCCATCACACTGGGCTGGTCTAAATCGCCAAAAACCACCTTGGTCATGGCTAAACAATCGGCGGCAATATGCTCATTTTGCGCCCCCGCCACCACCGCTTTGTCAGAATGATGAAAAAATGCATTCAGCCGCACCAATGGACGCAAACGCACCGGCACATCTTGCGGTTCTACCGGGTTGCCGCTCAACAGGTGAATGGGGTTACACATTTGCACCAGTTTGATGGCTTCGATGGTGTCGCTCAAGCGGCCTTCACGCCGCCCACGCTGCAAATCAGCCACAAACGGCATGCCGCTGGCTTGGGCAAACACAATATGATTGCCGCCCAAGCGCACATTACGCGCCGGGTTGCGTGCTCGCAGGGTAAATTCACCGGGGGCCTTGGCCACCAATTCACGCAACAACCCGCGAGGTATATGCACATGTTGGTTGGCAAAATCAACCTCGGCCCCGGCCTGATGCCACAAATCGAGGGCCGGCGCATACATAAAATCGATGCCAATGGCTTCGGCAATCTGCAATGAGGCCTCATCCACTTGCGCCAATTCTTCGGGGGTCAAGATCTCGGTCGGTGGCATGGGGTTGTGGGTCAAATGCCAAGGCGTGTCGCGCAGGGGGCTGCGCAAGCGCGATTCTTGACGGGCAGCCCGATGTGAGCCTTGGCGCGATGCGCCGCGTCCTGAAGTTGTGTTTGTCATCGTCATGGTTATATCGCCTCTAAATTACAAATTCCGATTTTCCGCTAAAACCTCCGAGGTCTTATCACAAGTCGCGGCTACAACCACAAGCTGCGACAAGACCTCGGAGGTTTGCGAAACCCGTCATACATATTCATAAACCGCCCGCTCGGGGTGCAACATGGCCTCACGCAACAACGAAAATGGCGCAATCGGGTAATCGGTATGACCATCGATCGCCAATTCACCCAAAATTTTGCCGATCAGGCTGGCAAATTTGTAAGCATGACCGCCCCCGACAAACACAAAAATTTGCGGCAGGCCGGGCAAGGCATCTAACACAAAATGCCGATCGAGCGGCATGGTATACAAACAGGTCTTGGTATACAGTTTTGGCCCGACAAAATTGGGCATACGCTGCGCCAAAAACGCAGTCAATTCGCGCTCACGGGCTGGGTCTGGCTCAAAGGTGCGGGTATCGGCGGTGACCTCATGCCCGCTGTTATCGATAGCAGCCTTGGTCGCCACCTCGCCATACACCGGAAACCCATAATAACTGATGCCGTTTTTCCATTGAAAAACCGGAAACCGCCCAATGGCAAATTGTTTGAGGTGCGGCGTGGCGTAATACGTCACTTGTTCTTGGGTAATACGCAACGGTATTTTGCGCCCCAGCAACGGTTCAATCAACTGATTGACCCAAGCGTCGGCGGTCACAATCAGCCGTCGGCAGCTAAATTCACCTTGGCTGGTCTCAATCCGCGCCCCACCATCGGCGGTGGGGTGAATGGCTCGCACGGCGCATTGGGTTTGAATGGTTGCCCCATTCAGCCGCGCCAGCGCAATATGCGCGGCGTTGCCCTTGCTGGGGTCGGCAATGCCGGTATCGGCTTGATACAAGGCTTCGATCTCCCAAGGTGGGCAAATGCCTGAAAAGCGCCGCTCAATTTCAGCGCGGTCAATCCGCTCATAGCCAACGCCCAATTGCTTTAGCGAGTCTTCATACACATCCAGCGCAGCATGATGAGGGCTGTTGCAATCGGCAATTACCACCCCACCCGTTTTGGTAACGACCCGCACCCCGCTCTCGGCCTCTACCGTGGCCCACGCTGTGTAAGTGTGAGGTGTAAGCGGCACATATTTATTGTCATGATAATACAGCCGAATAATGCGCGAGTAATCTTGCGATGCGCCGCGGGTGTGAAAAAGCTCAAATTGCTCAAGCCCCAATACCGCTTTGCCAGCGCGGCGCGACAGCCAATAAAGCGCGGCGCTGCCGATGCCGCCACAACCAATGACGATATATTCAAAATCACATTTCATGAGACCGATATTGTATAGATAAATGGAGCGTTGTCAGTTTGACGGCACTTGATCAAATAACAGTTTCATCTGGGTGCATTTTTTCTAGGGCAACTATTAATTTTTAGCGTTTTTCTTTCGGCTTAGATTTGCGTATGCCTGCCCGTGAATAAATTCACGGCCTGATAAATTCAAACGTGCTGAAGCACGTTCGCCGCAGTCTTAATACGTTTTAACGCATTTGTTTCATTCAGACCGTGAATTCATTCACGGTCAGGCAGGCACAAATGATGTTAGAAGCATAGTTTTGACAATAAGGTTAACAAACATGGTTTGGGCCTCTTACTATTACAGAGGTACCGAATGATGTTTCGCCTTTATAGGGATTTTAAGCCTTATTTTGGTACGTATGCAGCTTCCGATAAATTTGCCCCTAGAAAAATGCACCTTTTCATCTTGCCATGACCAACATACTATTTTGTTCTCGATAAGCTGCAAATAAAAGGCTGGCCCGAATATCCGAAACGGTCAATTCGGGAAAATCATCAAGGATGTCAGATTCCGACATCCCAGAAGCTAACCAACCCAACACATCCGAAACAGCAATACGCATCGAGCGAATACACGGTTTGCCGCCTCGTTTGCCCGGTTCAATCGTAATAATATCCCGAAAATCAAATGTTGTCATAATAATCGTATAGTCACGCTTTCGCTACGATGAAATCACCCACCTCATTCCGGCTGCATCCGCTGCGCCATCATACGCCGCAAAATGGCATCGGTGAGCGGTGGCGAAATGGCCGCCAGCCATGTTAATGGGCGGTAATAACCCGGCACAAACACCTCGCGCTTGGGGCGGCGAATGAGGCGACTGATGGCCTTGGCCACAATTTCTGGCCCGGGCATCGCCAGCGGCACTTCGGCGGTCATCTCGGTGCGAATATAGCCGGGTGAAACAAGCGAGACGGCAATCCCCATCCCATGCGTTTCACGCCGCAGGGCATCGTTCCATGCCCGCAATGCAAATTTGCTGGCGCAATATAGGCTTGAGGTGGGCATGCTGATATGGCTCGCTACCGAGGCCACATTAATGATGCTGCCACTGCCACGCGCAATCATGCCCGGCACCAAGGCCCGTGTTAATTGCATAGGCGCAACAAAATTGGTGCCCATGATGTTATCAATCTGCGCGTCGGTGGGCTGCCAGGCCTGATGGGTTTCACCCACGCCAGCGTTATTGACCAATACATCGACACGCCCGAAGGTCTGAATGGCTTGCGTTACCAAATGCTCAATTTGTGCCACATCACGCACATCGGTAGGCACCGACAACAGCGCCGCTTCGGGCATATAACTGCGAATTTCATCGCACAATTGTTGCAAACGCTCGGCACGTCGCCCCGCCAACACCAGTGCATAGCCCTCGCCTGCCAATTGCTTGGCCGTGGCTGCACCAATGCCGCTGCTGGCTCCAGTAAGTAAAATAATAGGGGATGACATTGTTTTGAAAGAATGAGCCATATTTAAGCCGTGAGCCATGAGCTAAGACTCATGAGTCATGACTTCTGACTCATGACTCATAAGCCGTGATTCAAAGCTCATGGCTCACGGCTCATGGCTTATTTCATCGTCATCAAATGCATGCCATTGGGCATTTCGCCAACGGGTACTTCGATGAGGGCTGGGCCACCGGCGGCCAACGCATCTTGAATTGCACCTTGCAGCGCATCAGGCGTATGCACACGCTGGGCTGGCACATTGCAGGCATCAGCCACCTTCACCCAATCTGGGTTGACCAAATCGCTGCCGAGGTTGCGGTTAAACTGCATTTTTTGTAGGCGTTTCACATTGCCATAGGCATTATCGCTAAATACCACCGCCACCACACCTAAGTTGTAACGATACGCCGTGATTAATTCTTGCATATTAAAGCCAAAGCCACCATCGCCGTTGATCGAAACGACGGCTTTGCCCGGGTTGCCGGCCGCCACCCCCAAAGCTGTGGCATAACCAGCCCCCAACGTACCTTGGTAGCCCTGTGTAATAAACGTACGCGGCTGATACACTGGATAAGCCACGCGCGAAATATAGCCAACTTGCGTCATCTCATTCACCAACACGCCGTCATCGGGAATGGCATTGCGCAAGGCATGAAGAAAAGCGGCTTGCGGTTGAATCAGTTCAACTTGACTATCAGCGATGGCACGCGCCTTCAATACTTCATCGCTGCGCGAAGCCCGTTTTGGCAAATCAGCCAACTCTGCCGCCAATGCCTCGAGGCCGAGTTTGGCATCGGCCAAAATAGTGGCATCAACTTTGCGCGGGGCCGTAAATTCGGTTTCTTCGACATTCAAATAAATATATTTCACGGCTGGGTTGGCATGAACCGGAATCGCACCACCGCTCATAAAGCGACTGCCCACCACCAATACCACATCTGCCGTCTCAAAGACATTCTTGCCCGCCGTAAATGTCAACGCCAAGGGGTGACGGTCTGAAATCGAGCCGCGTCCATTGATACTGGTGACCACCGGCGCTTGCAATAATTCGGCTACTTGCACCAACGCAGCTGTGGCATCGGCAGCTTGCACGCCATAACCAGCGTAAATAATGGGGCGCTGAGCCGATTTTAAGAGGGCGGCGGCGCGGCTGATGTCGCTGGCCTCGGGCTGGGTGCGCCCTACCCCATTGTCACGTGGGGCGATCAAGTCTATTTCAGCGCTGGCTTGCAGCACATCAGGCGGTATTTCTAGTCCAACAGGGCGTGGTCGGCCAGATCGTAATTGGCGAAAGGCCTCACGCACCAAGCCCGGAATTTGTTCGGGCTTATGGGCAAAGCCATTCCATTTGGTAACAGCGGCCATAATGCCACTTTGATCTTTGATTTCATGCAACAAACCATAGCCTTTGCCAATGGCATTTGATGCAATGTGCCCTGTAATACACAAGACCGGCGAAGAACAAGCGTAGGCTGTCGCCAACCCTGCGGCTGCATTGAGCAACCCCGGGCCCGGCACAATCATACACACACCCGGGTCACCTGTGCTACGGGCATAGCCATCGGCCATATATGAGGCGGCTTGTTCATGCCGCATCACACGATAGTTGATGGCGCCATTAAGGCCTGCCAATCCATCTACCGCCCAGTCGAGTTGAACGCCCGGGATACCAAACATTTGCGTAACGCCCTCGCAGACGAGCTGCTGGGCGAGGGCTTGACCACCTGTCAGTTTCATAGGAAATCATTATCCCATTTGAGGCTATGGGGTATTGGAGTGAAAGTTACCGAGGCGAAAAACGCAATGCCAACCGTACAATCACTGGGTGTTTAAAGAGGGCCTTTGCCCTCTTTAAACACCCAGTGATCGTGCGGTTGGCAAAAATTTGTTTTTTTAGGCATTCTCGCCGCGCCATTTTTTAGCGCCGTTGCATTGACAATGCTTTAATTTTTTGCCGGTGGTGCAGAATGGGCAAACATCGTTACGCCCCAAACTCTTGATATTGAGCTTTTTACTGCTCGGCATCTCATTCACCGGCGCAACAATGGCTGGGGCGGCGGCTTGGGCTGGGGCAGCGACAACGGTGGTCTTGCCATCTTGGGCTTGGGCCGCGGCTTTATTGCTGGGTTTGCCACGAGTAGGCAGTTTTTGTGGCGGGCGAATTTGGCGTTGTGGCAATGCCGCCCGCCCTTGGGCAGGTGCTTTTTGAGCTGGCTCAGGCTGTGCAGCTTGGGTATTTAGGCGCACATTAAAAATGGTATTCGCCACTTGCTCACGCAATTGCGCCACCATATTATCAAAAGTCATACTGGCCTCAACCCGATAAGAGTTAAGCGGGTCGCGCTGACCATAGGCTCGCAAGCCAATGCCTTCGCGCAGTTCATCCAAATCGGTCAAGTGCCGCACCCAAAGTTTATCAACCGCCTGAATCATGACCGAGCGATCACGCACCAGGCGTAAGGCATCAAAAAACACCTTTTTCAAACGCGCCATGTCGTCGCCCTGAAACATGACAAAAGGGGTGTCATACAACATCAAATAGCGTTCGCGTTCAAAATGCTGATTGGCCCAAGCGGTAATTGCCCTCGCCAATAAGTCACGCGGGCTGTTGTCGAGCACGTTAAAAGTTACGGCCTGTTGCGTTAGCACGCCCAAAAATGAGTTAGCTGCATCATCAATACCTTGCAGGTAACGTTGCTCGGCAAGGGTCTCCAGTGCATCGATGATATCTTCGCGGGTGCCTTTTTGCCAAACATGGGGGTCAAAATCATGCTGCAATGCCACAATTGGTGACACTGCATTCTTTAGCCCTTGCACATCCCATTGCTCAAAATCTTCGCCTGCCGCATAGGTTTTAACTGCATCTTCAATTACCTCACCCACCATGTCTAATACTGACTCTTTCAAGTCAATCTTTTCGAGAATAGTGCGACGTTGGGCATAAATCACTTCGCGCTGTTTGTTAATCACATCGTCATATTGAATGACATGTTTACGCACATCAAAGTTATAACCTTCAACCTTCTCTTGGGCCTGCTCAATCGACTTGCTAAGAATGCCATACTCCATTGGCACATCCTCTTCCAAGTTCATGCGATCCATCAAATTTTTCACCCGTTCACCGCCAAAGCGGCGCATCAGTTCATCATCGAGCGAAACAAAAAAGCGCGATGACCCCGGATCGCCCTGACGGGCGCAACGACCACGCAACTGGTTATCGATACGCCGTGCTTCATGACGTTCAGTGCCAACCACATGCATACCACCCAAGGCTTGCACCACTTTTTTATCTTTGGCACAATCAGCCTCAGCGGCGGCGAGGGCGGCGGCCCATTCTTCTTTACTGGTGCTGTTTAAATCTTTACCTTGCTTACGCAAATTTTCGCGTGCAATCCCCTCAGCACTGCCGCCCAACAAAATATCGACACCACGACCAGCCATATTCGTGGCAATGGTCACACTGCCGCTGCGCCCGGCCTGTGCCACAATCGCAGCCTCGCGCTCGTGTTGCTTGGCGTTTAACACTTGATGCACTACGCCTTTACGTTGCAACATCTTGCTCAACATTTCGCTGGTTTCGATGGCAATCGTGCCGACCAAGACCGGGCGGCCTGTCTTTGAAACCTCGGCAATTTCTTCGACAACTGCCTTAAATTTGGCTTCATAATTTTTGTAAACCAAATCAGCATAATCAAGCCGTTTGAAATATTTGCGTTGGGTCTTAGGGTCAACAAAAGTGCTGATCGGGGTTCCATCCACAAACGTATCTTTTTGCTCAATCAGCTTTTTCTGCGAAGTCATATACTCAATGTTGGTGGGCAATGGCACCACTTCGAGGTTATAAATCTTGAAAAACTCTTCTTCTTCGGTCTTGGCAGTACCAGTCATGCCGCCAAGTTTTTCATACATGCGAAAGAAGTTTTGAAAAGTGATGGTAGCATAGGTCAATGACTCACGTTGCACCTTTACGCCTTCCTTGGCTTCAATCGCCTGATGCAACCCTTCAGAAAAGCGGCGGCCATGCATTAACCGACCTGTAAATTCATCGACAATCAGAATTTCGCCTTTTTCATCCACCACATAATCACGGTCTTTTTCAAAAATCACATGTGCCCGTAGAGCATTGTCCAAATACGGGGTCATTTGGGCATATTCAGCCGAATAAATATTGTCGATACCCAACCAACGCTCGATATTTTCGATACCTTCTTCGGTCAACGTCACATTTTTACTACGGGCTTCAACAATATAATCACCATCAGGGTCTTTAGGGTCATTACGCTCGCTTGGCTTTAGGCGTTTCACCAATTGGGCAAATTGCACATATTGCTCCGACGGCTCGTCAGCAGGGCCGCTAATGATCAACGGCGTACGGGCTTCGTCGATCAACAGGTTGTCAACTTCGTCGATGACGGCAAAATACAACAAAGGTTGACCATTTTTGCGCGGGTCAGCTTCATTTGTGCGCACCCGTTGCACACAATCGGCCAACTCGGTGGTCATGTTATCGCGCAAATAATCAAAGCCATATTCGTTATTTGTGCCATAAGTGATATCGCATTGATAAGCCTCGCGGCGTGGCACAGGCCGCAAATTCATCAAACGGTCATCAGCCGATGGGTAGCTGGCATCAAAGACATAGGTCGAATCATCAACATGCCCGTTGCCCGCCGATTGCAAAATGCCGGTCGTCATACCTAAGGCATAATAAACCTGCCCCATCCATTGGGCATCGCGCTTTGCCAAATAGTCGTTTTGGGTGACCAAATGCACCCCTTTGCCGGTCAATGCATTTAAATAAAGCGGGCAAGTGGCAACCAAGGTTTTGCCTTCGCCGGTGCGCATTTCGGGGATCTTGCCTTGATGAAGTAATGCACCGCCCACCAATTGCACATCATAATGTCGCATTCCGGTGACACGGCGGCTGGCTTCGCGCACGGCGGTAAACGCTTCAGGCATCAAATCATCAAGGGTTTCGCCTTTGGTTAATCGGGAACGGAATTCGCTGGTTTTATTACGCAATTCGGTATCCGTTAATTTCATATAATCAGGCTCAAGCTGGGCGCAGCGTTGCACGAGCGGGGCGAGGCGTGCCAAAGCCTTATCGCTCTCGCTGCCCACGAGCTTGGTCAGTAAGTTTCGTAACATATCAGGTGAATTATATCGGGCAAGCGTGAGTTAAGTTGCAAGTGGCAATATGCCGCAAAATAAGAGGAAAATAAGTAGTAGAGCACAGTCCAAGTTGATGAAAAGTTGGGCAGATTTCACGGTCTATCTCCCATAGCTACACGGTGAGAAATAGATCATGAAATCTGCCGCCTATCTTTTAGAGGGTATTTCTTAAATCAATTTCCACTTTTTTGTCAGATGAAATCACGTAGTTTTATCAAATCAGAGAGCATATTTAGACAAAATGAATGCCAAAATC
>JAGWYZ010000400.1 GCA_018969115.1 Chloroflexota bacterium
AATGCGCAAGCACCTCGGGAACCTCTGCATTGATGCGATGGGCCAGCGCTGCCTGCGTTTGCGCGGCATCGACTTGGGTATTCGCCGCGGCATTAATGACAAGGGTTGGTCGCAAGGTATTTAAGCGCTCCCGCAAGAGCGGCAAATTCGATAAGTCAAGGTCAGCGCGCCCCCAGGCGATGAGGTGATCGGGGGAGATTAGCGACGCATTCGCAGTAAGGGTTTGTAGCATGGCGCGCCCCAACTGCCCATCGCGCCCTAAGAGGAGGATGCGCATGGTCAAGGGCGGTAATGCGTTTGCAACCACTGCAGGTACTCGCCGCTGCGAACTTGGCTTAGCCACTGCGCATGCTCCAAATACCAGAGAATGGTTTTTCGAATGCCGCTCTCAAAACTCTCGCGTGGCTGCCAGCCCAAGCTGCGCTTCGCTTTCTCGATATTCATGGCGTAGCGCCGATCGTGACCCGGACGATCGCGCACAAAACTAATTTGGGAGCGATAGGAACTGCCGTCGGCCTTGGGACGTAATTCATCCAACATCGTACAAATTTGCTCCACCACCGCGAGATTGGTCATTTCGGCATTACCTCCAATATTATAGGTTTCGCCAAGGTGTCCACGGGCCAAAACCACCCGAATCGCATCACAATGATCACTCACGTACAACCAATCGCGCACTTGCTGACCATCGCCATAGATGGGTAGTGGACGCCCCTCGAGTGCATGGGTGATGACGAGTGGGATTAATTTTTCGGGAAACTGATAAGGGCCATAATTGTTGGAGCAATTGGTTGTTAACACAGGCAATCCATAGGTATGGTGCCAGGCCCGTGCCAAGTGATCCGAAGCCGCTTTCGATGCGGAATACGGGCTATTGGGCTCATAGGGATGGGTCTCAGTAAATGCCGGGGCGTCGCGACTAAGCGAGCCAAACACCTCATCAGTAGAAACATGTAAAAACCGAAAATTCGTGCGCCTACCCTCATCCAAACTATTCCAATAGCGGGTTGCGCATTGCAAAAGCGTAAAGCTTCCCACAATATTGGTCTGTAAAAAATCACCGGGCGTATGAATCGAACGATCGACATGGCTCTCGGCCGCAAAGTGCACAATGGCCTCGGGTTGGTATTGCGCCAGGAGTTGATCTACTAGTGTAGCGTCGCAAATATCACCGTGCACAAAATGATGCTTGGGGTAGTTGCGAAGGCTTTCTAAATTACTAAAGTTGCCCGCATAGGTGAGTTTATCGAGGTTCACAATGGCAGCTCCAGGATGAAGGGCAGCATACTCCAACACAAAATTACTACCAATAAAGCCTGCGCCCCCTGTCACCAAGATCATGATGTGAACCTCAAAATACCCTTGAAATCGTTGTATAGTTGCCTATCAGGTTTTATTCTCCCATTAATGCGCATGATATACGGTAATTACATCCAAGCAGATCGTATCAACAATGCCTCCTTTGCGCCCGAAGATCTTCACCATAAGCATAACCCCACCTTTGCACCGCGCACCCTTCGCGAGGCCTTTCTCCAATGCGGCATTGAAATCAATACACCGGATGTGAACCATCGCCTAGAGCATCGAGTGCAATTTAATCTCTATTTGGACGGCCAATTGCCCCTCTCTGATGCCCTACCCAATTATTTGATTGCAACCGAAAATCCCATCATCAATCCTTTGAATGCCAATCGCAACTACCTTCAACGCTTCACGCATGTTTTTACTTGGAACCCCGCCTTTACCTCCCTTCCCAATGCATCGCTGCTCTTTATCCCCAATCAAATTCATCGCTTTACGCAGCAGCACACTGAGTTACCTCGAACGGCCCTCACGCCCTTCACGCCCTTTGCCAAGCGCTCTATTTTTGCTTGCCTTATTAACGCGAATAAGGCGTTTAGCAAACCACTCACCAATGACCTCTATCAAGAACGTGTGGCGGTGATTCGCTGGTATGAGAAGCATGCTCCGACGCATTTCGCGCTCTATGGTTTGGGTTGGCATAAACCCACCCATCAATTTACCTGGCACGGTAAATTACTGCGGCGCGGACAACGGCTTGCCACCCAACTGTGGGGCTATCGTCCCTATCCCAGTTACCAGGGTGATGTGATCGATAAGGCCATGGTCTATAGCAAGGCGAAGTTTGCCTACTGCTACGAAAATGTTCGCGGTTTACCCAATTACGTCAGCGAAAAAATCTTTGATGCGTTTTTATCGGGTTGCGTTCCCATCTATTGGGGGGCGGATAACGTCGATGCCCTCATTCCCGCCTCATGCTTTATTGATCGACGTAACTTTACCAGCACCCAGGCC
>JAGWYZ010000103.1 GCA_018969115.1 Chloroflexota bacterium
TCAAATACATTTCACCCCTGAAATGATGTCCCAGCTAATGAACATCAATATTGATGCTGTCATTGCCATCAATCAAGCACAGTGCATGGTTTATGTTAACCATAGCACCGAAAAAACATTCAGTTATTCTGAAAAAGAACTCATTGGGCAATCGATTGATATGCTCTTACCTCAGCGCTTTCGGAATAATCATCATAAACATATTCAGTTGTTTGCAGATAGCCCAGAAACCTCACGTGCAATGGGTGACCGCAAAGAGATTATGGGGTTGAGACGTGATGGCACTGAATTTCCGGCTCAAGCGGGCATTAGCAAAATCAGTCAAAACGGTGAACCTATTTTTATGGTCATTTTGCAAGATATCAGCGATCGGGTTGCGCTTGAGACCCAAGCCCGCGAATCATCTATTAAATCGGCCATTTTAGATGAGCGAAATCGGTTATCACGCGAATTACACGATACAGTCACCCAAACATTATTCACAACCACGGTTATCGCCAATATCTTGCCTCAATTATGGGAGAAAAACCCCAGCCAAGGCCGTGAGCAATTAAACCAAATACAAAAGTTGACCAACAAAGCATTATCTGAAATGCGGATGTTGATGATGGAATTGCGACCTGACGCTATTGTTGATGCCAGCCTTAAAGAATTAATACGACACTTGGTGAATGCCGCAACCAATCGTTCTGATGTCATAATTACACTTGATATTCAAGAACATAACAAATTACCCCCAGAAGTGCATGTCGCCCTCTATCGTATTTTGCAAGAGTCACTCATTAACTTAGTGCGACATCTCGGTTGCAAGCATATTAGCCTAAATTTACAAACATTGCCCCAAAAAGCGCTATTACTCATTCATTTAGATGGAAAGCCATTAGAATTAGCCCCTACTAACATTGGTGAAACCCCACCAAACGAAGTGATGCGTGCCATACAAGTGATACGCAAACAAGTTGAGAACATCGGCGCAACTGTAACGATTGGAAGTGACAGCGATGACGATAGCGAGGTGGGGCAAACCAATGAAAATAATGGTAATGATATTTTTATTGAATGGAGTGAGCCTAGATGATTCGTGTAATGATTGTAGATGACCATGCCATGTTGCGCCAAGGGCTAATTACGATGTTAGCTGTAAACGACGATTTTGAAATGGTGGGCGAGGCTAGTGATGGTGAAATGGCCGTCATGATGTATGAGCATAATAACCCAGATGTCGTGTTAATGGATGTGTTGATGCCACGGATGGATGGCGTAACCGCCACCCAAAAGATTCGTGCGAATCATCCTGATGCAAAAATTTTAATGCTGACCAGTTTTGTCGAAGATGACAAAATTAAAAATGCGCTTAATGTCGGCGCTATCGGTTATTTGCTCAAAGATGTCTCAGCTGATGATTTAGCCAAAGCCGTGCGTGCCGCTGCCAAGGGCAAACGATCACTCGCCCCCGAAGCCGCCGATGCTTTATTACGTATTCTTAACCCAACCCCTAAAATGGGGCATGATTTAACCGAGCGTGAACGTGAAGTATTAAGCTATATGAGCGAAGGGTTAAATAATGCCGAAATTGCCGCAAAATTATTTTTGGGGGTTTCAACCGTCAAATTTCATGTCAGCTCAATCCTATCTAAACTTGGTGTCACCAATCGGGTAGAAGCGGTAGCGTTAGCCCTTAACAACAATTTGATTGAGACAAAAACATAGCCGCAGTGGCTCAATCATCGTCACGCCCAGCATGACGATCCCAAATGACTTGAATCGTGGTTCCACCGCCAATTTGAGATTGAATCTTTAAATCAGCCTCAACCTCATTGGCACGCTCGCGCATAATCCGCAAGCCCATGTGTGTGCCTGTAATATTGCTAGGATCAAACCCACGCCCATCATCACGAATGCGTAATAGCCCACCGGCAGCATGAACACTCAATTCGATCTTGGCCTCGTTTGCATTGCTATATTTTGTAACATTATTCAACGCCTCTTGGGCGATGCGATAAAACGACACTTGCACTTCTTTGGGCAAACGGGTGCGCTCATGGGCAATCACTGCAACCGGAATTTTTGAGCGATAAGATACAACATTGGCTAATTGATTCAACAAATCGCTCAAACTACTTTCAACCAATACAACCGGGCGTAATTCAACCAACAAGGATCGCATTTCAGCCAAGGCCAATTTCACCATTCGCTGAATATCCGATAACTGCTGCAAACCTTTATTTGTGTCATGCTCCCACACGGCTGGCAACGTATCAGCCATCAAATTGGCGGTATACAGCGCCTGTGTGACCGAATCATGCAGATCACGCCCCAAACGATTGCGTTCTAATTTAACCGCGTCTTGCATGGCTTGCTCGCGCAATCGCGCATTATTAACCACCAATTCAACTTGTTTGGTAAAAGCACGTGCCAATGCATACTCTTCGGTATTAAATTGATGTGCTGGGTCAAAACACATTGCAAAAAAACCATTGATACGATGATTCATATAAAAAGGAGTGACAAGCAACATTTGAGGCGTCTTACAAAAAGCCTCTAGGACAGGGGTTTTCAATTCGCTAGACAATTCAGCCCATTGCGCTAAATACACCTCCTGCAATGCAGCAACCAATTGCGATTCGCGTCCCATCTCTGTCAACGAATTGACCTCACTCAATGAGGCCGTCTCATGCCACAACCAATTTAATGGCAAATATAAATTTTCATAAGATTTAATCCCCGCACAGGCAATGAGGCGCAGGCTGGCGTTGGTTTCACGCTGAAAAATGGCCGCGCCGCTAATATGCTCAAATTGGCAAGCCCCCACCGCGATCTTCTGCAATACTTTTTCTTGCGGGTAATCTTCATTAATCAGGGTTAATACATCATAAAAGTATTCATGTAGCACCCGATGAGATTCCGTC
Source organism: Chloroflexota bacterium (assembly GCA_018969115.1). Classification (GTDB taxonomy): domain Bacteria; phylum Chloroflexota; class Anaerolineae; order J036; family Brachytrichaceae; genus AQU-03. The sequence goes on from JAGWYZ010000103.1 coordinate 2,910, forward strand.
ATTGGCAACGATTGCGATGTATTCATATTGAAGTCGTTCATATTACTTCGCACAACCACAAAATTAACAGCAGCGCGTCAAATTCATGGTAACGATGATCCAAGTCTAACAGTCTGCACATTTTTTGTCATGCACCCTTCATCATAAAAAAGCTAGTCAAGTGGCTAGCCATAAGCTGACCATTCGTCAGACGCTTTTTTTACCGCAAACAGCTAATATTTAGCCATCAAACAATGAAGAAGATCGAGTAAAAAGGTCGCTTCATTCACTTTATTAAGAGGTAAATCAAATGACTAATATTAAATATCCTACTTCCAATGGTAACATGATTCACGATCCCCCCCTTGCACGATTTTTGTTTAGCGACAAACGCGCTAGCTGGATTTGGTTGATTTTACGAATATGGCTCGGCTTACAGTGGATTAACGCAGGCTCACATAAGATTTCAGATCCCAAGTGGGTATCAACTGGCGAAGCACTGAAGGCTTATTGGCTCAATTCAGTAAGAGTCCCAGAAACAGGCACCCCCCCGATTGCTTTTGATTGGTATCGTAATTTCATTAATTCATTGCTTGGCAGCAATTCTTACACATGGTTCGGTCCGCTTGTCGCTTATGGTGAGGTCTTGATTGGCGTAGCGCTGATTGCAGGTGCGTTTGTTGGTATTGCCGCCTTCTTCGGTGCATTTATGAACTGGAACTTCATTATGGCAGGGTCAGCTAGCTCAAATGGTTTACTCTTAGCATTAGCGATTCTCTTACTCATGGCGTGGAAAGTAGCTGGTTACTTAGGTGCAGATTACTTCTTGCTACGCTGGGTAGGTGTGCCATGGCACGAAGGGCCAGACAACACGGTAAATATACCAACGTTAAAGACATCTACAAGTTAAACAGCTTGAGACGGTTCTTTTACAAAGGTCAAATTGTAAATTAATCGTAGCATCTTCCTCCTATAAGTCCCCCACTCTTAGTGAGCGGGGGATTTTTTACACCTAATTGGTATCATCTCAAAAAACCAAGCAAATAAAACAAATTTTTGCCGAACTCACGATCGCTTGGTGTTTGAAAGGTTAAAGCCCTTTTCAAACACCAAGTGATCGTGAGTTCGGCATTACATCTGTTGGAGATGTCCCTTTCTTGGTCTATAAACGAAACACCCTGATAAAGCTTGAGGCTTTATCAGGGTGTCATAATAGGTTAAAGACAAGTAAAATTTTACGAAAACACGATACCGCCCCGAATGGCAGGAGGTGTATTTTCATTTACCATTTCGCGAATTAACAAACGAAAAATATCAGACTCGGTGATAATGCCGACCACCCGCCCAGCGCTTAACACCGGCAACCCACTGATGCGATATTGCAACATCAACCCCGCTGCATCTCGAATTGACGATGAAGGTAAAACGGTATGCACTTTACGGGTCATAAATTTGTCTACCGTCAATTTATCGAGCAAATAATTTAGCTCGTGAATACTTAACGAAGTTGCCTGTGATGGGCCAGCATGAAACAAATCATTTTGGGTTACGATACCTACCAATTTGCCATCATCAATCACCGGCAAACGGCGAATCTTGCGCTCCTTCATCAGTTTTTGCGCTTCGGGCAAAGTTGTTTTTGGCGAAATGATGATTGGATTTGGCGTCATCCACTCTAATACTTGATAATTTATCATGTCTCTCCTAAAAGATACGTCATATGAAGCAGAGCATATAGGCATATTTAGCCATCTACCTCATACCATTAGTGAGTGTGTCACTAATCAGTTGGCTAGTTATATAATTGCCTTATATCTCTTGTCAAGCTGTGCTTGACAAGAGATATAAGGCAATTACATAACTGATGAAATTCGTAAAACATTTCATAAACTCGGAATCTGCTCTATGTTTCAAAATGGATGAGCTTTATATCAAGTGCTATCATTACAAAAAAGCCATCTACTAACCATGCGGCTAGTCAAATACCAATACATCGTATAAGGCATACCGCCATCAAAAATACTATGATCAATTTATAACTTGATTAAGTAAATAAGTAAAAACAAAGCACTACTTAATCCGTATGAGGTAATTTATGTTCAAAAAAATTCTTGTCCCGCTCGATGGTTCGGCCCTAGCTGAACTCGCATTGCCCTATGCTCGTGAAATCGCAAAAAGTAACGATGCTGAAATTGTGCTAGTCTACGTCGAAGAAGACTATTCAACCCGCTATTACCCATATGCAATGGATATGGCTATTTTGATGGAAGTGGCAGAAAGCACCCGCGCCGAAATGAATAACAACCTGCAAAAAAAAGCTGAGTTACTCATGGAAGCTGGTTTCAAGACCCATCTCGCCATTCTCAAGAATCGCAACCCCGCTGAAGCCATTTTGGAATATGTCGAACAAAGCAATGTTGACCTGATTATTATTACCACACATGGCTATACTGGGGCTACGCGCTTCTTCATCGGCAGCGTTACCGATCGTATCGTCAACCATGCCAAGATTCCGGTTTTGGTCATTCGCCCCGAAAGTACTGACCCCGTCTAATTTACTAACAAGGTATCTTCTCAATAATTCGAGAGAAACCCAAAAGTGTAATATCAAAATCACGATATGGCCTTTGGGAGCATGGGCTTTGCTCATGTTCCCAAAGGCCATATCGTGATTTAAACGAAAATTTGTTTTATTCCCCACATTTTATTAAAAAGACACTAAACCCCAACGCTTCCAAAATGATAAAATTTTGCCATGCAGCAACTTACTATCCAAGACTGGCTCGGCATGGAAAACACGCCCAGCTTTACACCAAAATCAAACGGCTATGGCTCAAACATTCACGCGCCGAAGATAAACGTGATTTAGATGGCTTAATATCAACGCTTGCACCTGACTGCGTATATGAGGTATTTCCAACCGGTCAACGATGGGAAGGGCACGATGGCGCTCGCACTTTTTATACTGCCTTCTTGGGCGCGTTCCCTGATGTGCATTTTGACGCCACCGACGTTGTGATCGGGCCACAGGGGGTGGTAGAAGTTGCACATGTTACCGGCACGCATCTTGGCGAATGGGCTGGTATGAAGCCAACAGGGCGCACCTTTACTTGGCAAATTATCATCCATTTTCCGTGGAACTCTATCCATCAAAAATTTGCAGGCGAAAATGTCTATTACGATGGCCTAGCCATGCAAAAATCGTTAGGTTAAGCTGAGGATTTTTGCGCCTATTTTCACCGCAAACGCATCTGCTCACGTTGGCTGTCAAAGTTTTGCACATTTGGCTGGGCTTGCACACGGGTATAAAAACCATCGGCGTTGAGTTCGCGAGCCTTTACGTTGTCTTTGAGCGCAAACAGCAAAACATGGTCGCGCACCTCGACCCGAACAGTGGGGTCGAGCAACGGAAAAGCCACCTCGACACGGCGATCAATATTACGCTGCATCATATCGGCGCTGCTGAGGTAAATTTTTTCGTTGCCGTTGTTATGAAAATAATAGATGCGACTATGCTCTAAAAAGCGCCCAACGATGCTGATGACGCGAATGTTTTCGCTCAGACCAAGCACACCTGGGCACAAACAACAAATCCCCCGCACAATCAAATCCACCTTTACCCCCTCCTGCGAAGCAGTATAAAGGGTGTTAATCACTTCAGGGTCAACCAAGGCGTTGAGCTTAAAAATAATATGCCCATTACCAGTTTTGTGATGTTGCACAATTTCTTGTTGAATCAACCCCAACATGCTTTGGCGTAAACTGATGGGCGCAACAAATAAGTGATTAAAATCACGGTGGCGCGAGTAACCGGTCAAATAATTAAACAAATGGGTGGCATCTTCGCCAATATTGTCATCACAGGTAAACAAGCCAAGGTCGGTATAAATTTTAGCGGTGCTGGCATTATAGTTACCGGTGCTTAAATGTACATAACGCCGCATCCCATCGGCTTCTTTGCGCACCGCCATCGCCACTTTGGCATGAACCTTAATTTGAGGCAGGCCATACACCACATGCACTCCTGCTTCTTCGAGCGCCCGCGCCCAGCCAATATTGTTTTCTTCGTCAAAACGGGCTTTTAACTCGACCATCACCGCCACTTGTTTGCCATTGTCTACCGCATCAATAAGCGATTGCACAATTGGCAAGCGTTGATCGCCGCGGCTGCTGCCAGCCCGATACATCGTGAGTTTAATGGCAAGCACATGCGGGTCAGTGGCCGCCGATTGAATAAAATCTTCGACTGGTGAAAACGAATCATAGGGATGATGTAACAACAGATCACCTTCGCGGATGATATCGAAAATGCTACGCTCACCGCGATTTAAACGGCTGGGCAATTTTGGCAAAATTGGCGTATCTTTCAAACGCGGCATATTCAACTTGAGCAATTCCATCACACTTGATAAGTTGAGGGTGCCTTGAATGGGGTAGACGTCAAGTGCCTCTAGGTCTAATTGGTCAGTCAATGTGCGTCTGATCGTTTCGGGCATACCATGATCAATTTCAAGCCGCACCACCGAACCAAAACGCCGATCACGCACCTGTGATTGCACCGTCGAGAGCAAATCGCTGGCTTCATCCCATTGAATTTCGACATCGGTGTCGCGGGTGACGCGAAATGTATGGGTGCTGATAATTTGCACGCCCGGAAAAAGAGCGTGTATATTCGCGGCAATCACTTGCTCGATCCACACGAAACACATATTTTCGGCATCTGGGTCGCCTTGCCCAATATAGTCGGTTTGCTGGGTTCGCAGTGAATCGACCCGAATGAGGCGTGGCAAGAGCGGCGGCACTTTGATACGCGCAAAACGCTCTTGACGATGCCCAGAATAACTGCCGGCTTCGTCGTTAAACACAACCGCTAGGTTTAGGCTAAGGTTGCTGATGCGGGGAAAGGGATGACCCGGATCGACCGCCAAGGGTGTAAGGACTGGAAAAACCTCACGTTTAAAATAATGAGTGGCAATTTGGCGTTGATTTGCATTTAAATCGGCATAATTCAGAATCGAAATACCGTTTTTGTGTAGCAGTGGGATCAAATTGCGCCATGTTTCGGAATGTTCCTTGATTTGTTCTTGCAATACCTTGGTGATTTGGTGCAAGGTGGCTTCGGGCGACAACCCATCAAATGCTTCGCCAGACACACCACTCTCAATTTGTTTGCGCAAACCTGACACACGAATCATAAAAAATTCGTCTAGGTTGGTGACAAAGATCGACAAAAATTTTACACGCTCAAGCAAGGGATGGCTTTCGGTTTTGGCTTCTTCAAGCACACGGCGATTAAACTCTAACCACGAAAGTTCGCGGTTGATATAACAATGATCAGCAGGTGGTTGATATTGCGCGTTTGGCATATAGGCGATGGTGCGGCGATGAATCAGGCTTGATTATACAAAACAATTACATAATATGGCGATAATAGGCTAGTAATAACAATTATCTAATACCTTGGAGGTCTTATTGAAAGTCACAGCTACAACGTCAAGTGGTGCTAAGACCTCCAAGGTTTACGTTAACTCGCCCCTGCAAGGTGACAATCTATCATGACAACAAAAGTAAAAATATGCGGCACTACCAATTTTGAAGATGCACATTGTGCCACCGAAGCAGGTGCAGATTTATTGGGGTTTATTTTTTACCCCAAAAGCCCGCGGCGTATCGAAGTAGCTGCGGCCAAAGCCATCGTCAGCACCATTCGCCAACAAACGCCACCCTCACAAGCGTCCCCGCAAATGGTAGGGGTGTTTGTCAATGAATCGCTTGAAAATGTGTTAAACATCATGACCGAGATAGGCTTAGATTTGGCGCAGTTGCATGGCGATGAATCACAGTCTTTTTTGCATGAAGCTAATGCCGCATTGAGCGGTCGGGCCTATAAGGCCCTAAAAGCCAACAGCGTTGAGGTAGATGCGTATATTTCAACGGGTGTACCAGCCTTGCTGTTAGATGCCAATCACCCCAATCTCTATGGGGGCAGTGGCTTGCGGGCGGATGAGTCGATTGCAAGCCAAGTGGCACAGCGTTGCCAACTGTTATTGGCAGGTGGGTTAACGCCTGATAATGTAGCCGCTGCCATTCGCGCGGTGCAACCTTGGGGTGTAGATGTCGCCAGCGGGGTTGAGGCCGTGCCCGGGCGCAAGGATCATCAAAAGGTGCAGCATTTTGTTCGGGCTGTGCGCGACATTAACGCAAATTCCTAACTCATCACCCGTTGAATGGCCCGCACCAATGGCCCAGAATCTTCTTGCCCACTAATACCCAATTGGCTAGAAGCGACAAAAATTTGACCACTGCAACGATACGTAAGGCCACGTAATACGCGGCACATCATATCACGCCGTGCCCGATGCTCGTCGTCTTCTGTCCATACCCGCCCAACCTGCCACTGACGCGACAACACATAGGGATGGGTAAGCGGCTGATGAATTCGCTCATACCAGCCCAACGAGTTGACATCTAACCAAAATTGATAAGGCGACGTTAAATTGCTGGTAAGGTAAGCATAAACTGGGGCGAGCAAAACGGCATTTTCGCCGGTTGCCAAATTTCGCCCCCCACCTGCTGAGGGCAGTAATACACGCTCCGGCGTGTATTGCGCCGCCATAATGCCTTCAGACAACAAATCAAGGTAATTGGGGGCCATTTGCGCCCGCGCTTGGGCGGCATCATTGGCCTCTGATGCAACGATTGTCACGTCAATATTGGCATCAACCACTTCACGAAAATGGCGAGCCGAGCGAATCAATTTGTCGCACGCAATCGCGCCCGCTGGGTCATTATTTAACCCAAACCCCGCCCGAGATAACACCTCGGTAAATAGACGTTGCCAAAACAAATCGAGTGAAAATGCCGCGTTCGGCCCATTCGCGGCTAAGGCTTCGGCTTCAGCCACTTGCGTTTTGGCAAGCCAGCGCTGTAATTCGTGATATCGCTCATAAAACCGCATCCCGACCCGTTCCCATGTAGCAGAATCTGAAATTTCGGCTAAGCCGCGCGTCGTTATTTTAGAAGCCGTATCAGCAATCAATTGGGCACGCGCCACATCTAAGCCATCTAAACACAATGCCAAGGTGCGGGCCAATTCAGACACAGTAATCGGCAATTGCCATGTTGGGTGAGCCAATTTAGCCAAAGTGACCATAGCGCGGGTGGCAGGATGGTCATAAAGTGGGCGCGATGGGCGCAAGGTGCGCAACACAATATTGGCTTGAGCCAACCTTTCGCTTAGCTCAAAATACAACACGTCTTCGACAAATGGGGCCAATACGGCAATATCGCCTGCACGCGCCCCAGCAGCGACCAATGCACAAATTTGGTCACTCACATTACGCACCATATTGCTCCAAAATTTGCCAGTGATGATGATAGGCGGGTTTGTAATTTCTAATTTACGATTTACGATTGGAGATTGAGAATTGATAGCTGCTGTCTGCCCTCCGCTATCCTCTATATTCTCATTCGTCGGCCCACGATGGCTAAATTGAAAAGCAAGGGTATTACCAAGCGCGATGTTACTAGACGAGCCAACATACGTTTCATTTAGCTCAACAATTTGATCGCATCGGGCGGCCAAAGCCCGCGCTGTTACTCGATCTGCCCCCAAAAATAAACGATAACCACCCGGATCATCTTCGGCGATAGAAGCGGTATCACACGTCTCAAGCAACATACGCACCAAATCGTGCGTTACCGGCGGGTTTTCTTCAATTTGATCAATAATGACATGTCGGTAGCGAGCAGTGACATAATCGCGATAAGTGGGCGTGTTGAGCAAATATTGGGCATAGGTTTCGATCAACAGCGAAAAATCGAGCAAAGCACGCCCGCGGCAAAATTGCCGAAATGCTTGGGCAAGGTCCTGCGCCCGCTGAAAACTAACCCGCCGTTGGGGGTCACCCGACCATGCTGACCCCAAGCGGGCGGCAATTTCATCTAAGCCAAAGCCACATTCAGCGGCTTTATTCATGCTATCGAGAATTTGGCCAAGCAAGCGCGGGCGATAAAGCCGCAAATCATCAAAATCGGCGCTACGTGGCTCAAGCAACTGGTTTAAAAAATATTGTGCCAATTCGACATTGATAAATGTCGGCTCAATACCTTGGCTAAAACCAGCCCACGCCGCCACCAACGGAAAAAAAAGCGCTATGTGACGCTGCGCCAAGCCATATAAAGTAGTAATTTCGGGTTGACCACGTGATTTAAATGGGCCTTTGATTGACCGTAAAGCATTGCGAAAAGCATTGGCTTGGGCCTGCTGCGGAACCAGCACTAAGATGCGGTCTGGGCGGGTATGTCGCTCAATCAACTCAATCAGCCGCTGCACCAAACGGGTGGTTTTGCCACTACCGGGCGGACCAATCAAGTAGGTTTTCATATAAAAAGTAGATAAGATACTGATCGCGGCCTCAAACTGAGACTTTTGCCGATTTCACTATCTCTCCTCAAGCGTAGGCCAGTAATATGGCCCCTTGAGGAGGGATAGTGAAATCGACATTCCGTAATTTTTACCCGTGAGGAGTATAGATAATGATAGTGGATCGTCTGTTTGCTATCTACTATCACCATCTGCTATCTACTACTTGTTGCTTACTTTGGTCACTTTAAACTTAATCACGCCCCCCGGGGCTTGCACATCGATGGTATCGTTGAGTTTATGCCCAATCAGCGATTTACCAAGCGGCGATTCATTGCTAATTTTGCCATGCGACGGATCTGCCTCGGCAGAACCAACAATGATGTAATTCTCTTGTTCTTTTGTGCCTACTTCAGTAATCACGACCTTACTACCCAAGCGAATCTCGTTGGGCGGGGTTTTATTATTATGCTCAATCAATACCGCGTTGCTGAGGATATTTTCAATAGTAAGGATGCGCCCCTCGACGAAGGCCTGTTCATTCTTGGCATCTTCATATTCTGGGTTTTCCTCAATATCGCCTTCGGTCATGGCCTCGTGCAAACGCAGCGCAACCTCGGCCCGTCTTACTGTCCGTAAGTGCTCAAGTTCGTTGCTTAATTTTTGTAACCCTTCTGGGGTAAGATATTCTTGCTCTATCATCGTAATGTATTGTCTCTGTATAAAGGGCAAAAGAGCATTTTCACGCTCCCTGCATCCCAAAATCCCATTTTAAAAACCCGCTCTCTTTCAGAAAGCGGGTTTAGGTATCGGCAACGCCTAACTATGTTTTAGGCAGGTTTATTTTATAAAATCTGAATATGAGTATAGGTGAGTCTTATAAGCTTGTCAAGCACTATTTACCCCCAAAATGGGGTAAATGCTTGTATCTGTGGTTGTATTTTTATAAAACCCCCAAAAAGATCACATTGGTCAAACCAGTTACACCAACAAAGACATAAAAATATGGCTTTTGCAAATCTCGCTTTTTTTTATATGCGAAATGGTATCATCTCAAAAAATTGGGGGAAATAAAACTATTTTTCACCAAACACATCATATGACTATCGAAGCTAGGAGCTTTGCCTTTAAATTCAATGGTCATATAGTGCGTTTGGCATTGCGTCTTTGGAGTTTACTCCAAATTCTTGAGACGACGCGCTGAATATACTTTCTTTAAATTTACTTATTTATCTAAAGGATACAATAGTTGCATTAGATATTCGCTAGAAGCCTTAGAGAGTTTTTCTTAAATCAATTTTCACTTTTTTGTCAGCTGAAATCATGTGGTTTTATCAAATCAGAGAGCATATTTAGACAAAACAAATGCCAAAATCACTATCTCAGCGTTGTTATGGGGCGGCAAGCCGCCCCATAACAACGCTGAGATAGTGATTTTGGCAAAAAATTGTTTTAAGAAACAGTGCCTAAAAAAGTGCAAAGTGCACAGTAATGAGTTTTTGATACTCAGCACTTTTTATTTTTTACTTTACACTCATAAAAAAATGTCAAATTTCCAAGGATTAGGCCGCTGGGCAGGAAGCGCCGAGGTTTATTCAGGCGATGGTAAATTTTTGGGCAATGGCGCAGATACCCACCATGTGCAAAAATTGCCCGATGGCCGCACCCGCGTCGATGTGTCGTTCGTCGGACCGTTTAAACATGCTGGGCATTATTTTATCGAAGAACAAATCAGCACCGAAAACCAGCACCCAATTCGGCTTTATCAGGGGCCAGCTAACATTGGCTATGCCGAAACCCTGAGCGAAGGGCTGGTCGATGCCAAGGCCTATTGGGCAGCGCTCGGCCTAAGCCAACGCTTCTTTCTAATGGTCTTACCCGGCAGCAAAGTTCAATTGTCGCTGGCGTTAATGTCGCGTGGTGAGCATTTGCTCTACGTGGTGGTAGGGCAAAAAGATTTTGTGCCCGAAAATAATAGCGCCGCCGCCCCCTCGCTTGTCTCTGGCACTTCGTTCGACTTGGCCAATGACCCTAATGCCGGGCATGGGCAACTATTACTACATCGCGCATGTACATGGAAAGGTGATTTGACAGTCTTAAATACAGACCATTCACAAAAAGGCAAAATCGCATATCAAGAACATTGCACCGGCGAAACCAGCATTGGGGCAATTGCCCAGCAACCTCAATTGCACATTCACACTTCGGCCAATGGGTTTGTGCATCATACAAGCGATTACCGCCTCATCACCAACCATATTCATGCATGGACCCCCCCAGAACAAGCTGTTGCAGGAAGTTACAGTTTAAGCGGTGGGCGCGCCCTCAGCGGGCACTTCTATTACCCAGCCTCACAATTACGCGTTTGGCGGCGCGAGGTTGTGACGCATGATGGGTTATCGAAGGCAGTGGTGAATTATTGGTATCGTGGTGATCAACGTATTGGAACCGAGTTTGGGTTATTAACCGTGAATGATTAGCCCAAAGTTACATGGCCGTTTTTGCCAATTTCACTATCTCTTTGCCAAGTTACGTTTGATAGAGGGATAATTAAATCAAGATTTCATTAAAGCCGCGCCAAGCATGTGTACTAAATCTTATCCATTTTGAAACACATAAGTCTGCATCCTTCCCAAAAAGATGTAATCTCGAAATCACTATATGACCCTTGGTAGCGTGGGCAAAGCCCACGCTACCAAGGGTCATATAGTGATTTCGACAAAAATTTGTTTTACTTGCCCGATTAGCATGTAACTACGGTTCTCAAAAGAGTCGCGGTTTATTCACAGTATATTTGGGTAAAAATAGCGCATAATCTATGTCTAACCGACTCGATTCTAACTTGGCATAATCAACCACAGCACCCAATATTTGTAACAAGGCCTCGGATGAGTCATAGATAATCATGGCAGATTTGCGCTGCTGTGCATCAAGTATCGTATCAAGCAACAATTCTGTCATACCTATGATGGCATTCATCGGGGTGCGAATTTCATAACTCATTATCGACAAAAACCGTGATTTCGCCAAGCTTAGTTCGGTTGCAGCCCGTTTGTCTTGCTCAAGATTTTGCCGTTCAGCTGTTTTTTTAAGAGAGTGTTTCTTAAATCAAATTTCACTTTTTTGTCAGCTGAAATTACGTGGTTTTATCAAATCAGAGAGCATATTTAGACAAAACGAATGCCGAAATCACTATCTCAGCGTTGTTAT
>JAGWYZ010000401.1 GCA_018969115.1 Chloroflexota bacterium
TCAATCAAATCCCATACATCGCGGGGGATAACATCGTTATTTGGGTTGCTGTTCTTGCCTGTAAATGCGGTCTTTGCAGATACCGCCGCATCGTCTTTGCCAAACGCGCCAATTTCGTCGATGAAGCGTATGACATTTTCTTGCCCTGTAATTTGCAACTCATAGGCTTGACGTTGTTCGCCTTTATATTTCACTTTGCGATCTCGCAAACGGGCAATGACACCAAATCGCAGCAGCAAATGCTGCACGCCACGCGCCAATTTTAGCGAAACCGTGCTATAACTTACCCCAGCCTGATCACTTTTGCGAAAAATACTGCCATCACAAGCAAATAAGCGGTTTAAAAACAAAGCCAACTTGGATCGGGTATAGCCAAATACGCACTCAGGCACAAATTTTTCAGCCGCCGCTTTGCCCATCACCCCTAACGATGTCAGCCACTCGGCCAAGCTACACATGCCTTTTTCGCTCATGGCACCAAGCACGTCTGGGGCCAATTCGGCTGGTGGTACATCGAGCGTACGACACAATTGCTCGAACAAAGATGCACCCGGGGCCACATGCCCATTCACCCACAACGACACGGTAGCCCTAGAAACACCAACCTGTTGGGCAAATTGTGCCTGAGACCAATTTTTGTGCTGCAAATGAGCACTCAGCCGTTCGCCAAATTGTCGCCGCGCCTGCTGAATATAAGCGGAATCGCCCGAAATGAACAAATTCGGGGTGCGACTACCTGTCGCAAATTCGCGGGCGCTGGTGCCCGGAAAAGTGAGCGCGGCCTGACAAAAGTCGTCTCGCAAAAGTGGGTTGCTATTGGTAAATTGTGGCGTCGCCTTCGTCACACAGCCATCTGCCAATAAATAGGCCAGCGCTTTTACCTGATGTTCTGGTGCATTGTCGTTGCCAAAAAATGGTAAACAGCGCGGCACAGCGATTTGATCGCCAACTTTGAGCGCCATCAAGGCTTGCCAGCCCGACAAGGTTAAAAATGGATGCGAGGCCGTCACCTTGATTTCGCGCCCTAAGGCTGTTTGCACTCGATACAATGGCTTTACGCCATCGTCAATAAAATCGCTGGCCTCAGTCGCAGTCAATTTATAGTTGGCATCGAGCGTGAGCACATTGGCTTTACGCGCTCGCACTGCGTCTTCAGCCCGCACCAATTTGCCTGTGGTCGGGTCGAATAGTTGGGTATCCGCCGCCACACATTTGCCCACGCCCGGCCTTGCCGCAACAATCAACAAATCGCCACGTTGCAAACCGCCCAACATGCGGTCAAGCTCATTAAAACCAGTGGGAATGCCCAACGGTTCGTCTTTATGCTCGTGCAAATATTCGATGCGGGTGAAAAAGTCATCGACCGCCTTCTTCATCGGCACCATCTGCCCAGCCATGCGCTGCTCAGACACACCAAAAATTGTGGCTTCGCTTTGCTCAATCACTTGTTGAATGGCTTTGGTGGTGTCATAGGCGATCTTGGCGACATCGCCTGCCGCGTTCAACATACGCCGCCGCAAAGCCATGTCTTCGACCAAATGCCCATAGGCCTCGACATTAAGCGCCGTCGGCACCGAGGCCATAATTTGGGTGAGATAGCTTTCGCCCCCCACTTCTTCTAGCAAATTTTGGCTGGCTAAATTGGCTGCCACCGTCAGCAAATCGGCTTCTGGGCCGCACGTTTGAATGGCGGTGTAAATCCAGCCATGTTTGACCACATAAAAATCGGCTGCCCGCAAAAAGGTAGCCACACGCGGCGCGGCGCTGGGGTCAATCATCAATGAGCCGAGTACCGCCTCTTCAGCTTCAATATTGTTAGGAGGGAGAACATCGGCCATAGAAATTCTAGTAAAGGATAAAGGATGAACGAATAGGGGTTAAAGACTAAGAATGAACAAGTGATTATACAATTCCATATTGTGCGCCGATTATTCACCCTTCATCCTTCATCCCTCATCCTTCATCCCCCATCCTTCATCCTTTTAGCAGCTTTTATTTTACGCATCATCAATATTACGGGTGAGAGTCTGTGGCGCGATGAGGTGGACTCGGTGCGATTTGCATTTGCGCCTTACAGCGACATCTTTGCCAATTTTGCCAAGCCCGGGCAGAATGGACCACTCTATCATCTCATGCTGCGTGGCTGGCTCAGCCTGACCGGCACAAGTGACTTTACGCTGCGTTATTTTTCGTTGCTGTTTGGGGTGCTCTCGGTGGCGTTGATGTATGTTTTGGCACGGCGTTTATTGGGTCGTCAAGTGGCTTTATTTGCCATGTTGCTTATCACACTTGC
>JAGWYZ010000104.1 GCA_018969115.1 Chloroflexota bacterium
TGACGATCACCGCTGCCTTTAGTGGCACAACCTTGGTTGCAACCGATACGGTTAAAGTAAATGTGGTGCCGCCCACACCCAGTCTAAGCTTATTTGTGAGCGTATCAACCAATGCCGCCTGTGTTGCGACCGATACATTGACGGTAACCGTTGGGCACATCCGTCTATTTCTGTTATAAAGCGACCAATACCGGCAATGTGGCGTTAACGCACCATACCGTAAATGCGGGGAGCAATGTCTTTGTCGGCCTGCCCTATGTTTTGGCGCAAGGGGCCATCACCCAAACCATCCGTGGGCCATTCACCATCAATGCCGAAACAGTACATGTTGTCTTTTGGACTGGGTTTATTACTGGCACAGGCACTAGCGCAACCGGCAACGAAAATGCTACTGTGTTTATCGGCACACCATCGACATCGACACCCGTGCCCGGCAGCACGGCAACCTTCACCCCTACGCCCAGCCCAACACCCACCCAAACGCCAACCCCATCCTCTACAAGCAGCGCCGACGTGAGTGTCTCGATCGTAGCACCCACCACCATTTTGCCCAATGTGCCCTTTAGTTATACATTACAAGTGCGCAATAGTGGCGCAATTGCAGCCAGTAGCGTGGCATTTACAGCGTCATTACCAGCCAACGCCATTGTGCAAAGTTTATCACCCAACGCTGGTATTTCATGCGCCAATGTACCTAACCCAGGCGCATTAGGCGGGGTGATGACCTGTAATATTGCCAATGGCTTAGCCGCAGGTGCATTGGCAGAATTTGGGTTTGTGGTGTTACCCATTCAAGAAGGCAAAATCAATATTACACTCACAGTCAGCACAACCAGCAATGAAACAAACAAAGCCAATAACAGCACGGCCGCAACGGTTCTGTCGCAACGCAAGAATTTCTATTTGCCCTTTGTGATACGTCAATAACTGATCGCCGTCATCGAAGTGCCGTTATCCCTGACGGCACTTTGAGTCACCCATAAAAATAGGTTGATATTAGTCAAAGCGCCGTCAAGATAAAGATGATCCAATTACGATGCTCCGGCAGACTGTATCAATTCCACAAATTCAGCTAAAATCATAGCTGTCGCCCCCCACACATAATGCCCATTGGCATAAAATGTTGGCACTGCGATCAGTTGCCCCCCCATACTGGTGGCTGGACGCTGCTGAATGGAGATTAAAGCTGAATTAAGCAAATCGCTCATCGGCACTTCGATAATAGCGGCGACCTCCCCAATATTGGGGTGAAAATCAGGTTGCGTAGGCGTAATTGCCACGATAGGGTGAATGAGGAAATTGCTAGGTGGCACATACATTGGCGAAAGTGCGCCAAGCACATGAATGTTCGTTAATGAAACCCCCAATTCTTCATGCGCCTCCCGCAAGGCGGTATCCGTAAAATCAAGGTCACTTGGGTCACAACTGCCGCCCGGCAACGATATTTGGCCTTTGTGTTTGTTAAGCGTATCGGCTCGTAACGTTAACACAAAATGCAATTCACCATACTTGGGGTATAGCAATACCAACACACTCGATAGTCGGGCTTGGTCAAGCGTTGCTTGCGAAGTAATCATATCGCGGTGCAATGGGGCCATTTTGCGTTGGGCCGGCCAGCCCGGCAAAGGGGCTTGCATCGCACGACGAACATCGTCTAAGGTTAATTTAGGTTGTATAGATGCAGTTGCACTGCCGTTCGTTTTCATATAAAAGACACAAAATCGCGTCTAATTCTTATCAGCCATTTTACTTTAAGGCCAAAAGAAAACCAGCGGTTTCATCCGCAATCCGTTGGCGAGCATCGGCTGAGGTTAAACTCAGTGGGTTGTCGCCACTCTGATTCCCATAATCACCAAACATGGCATGATTGCCACCACCAATGACCACCCAGCGCGTATTGGCTGGCAAGCCATTTTTTAACTCATCGGCACTCCGTTTGCCCAACAAGCCATCTTGCGCCCCATAGATCGAAATCACATTTGGTGCACTGACCGCCACATCATTATTACAAAATGCTCCCCACAATACCAACGCATTTATTTTGCTCACCACGCCTTGGCTTGCACTCAATTGCACATGAGCTGGCACAAACATACAGGCCGTCGCACCACCCAATGAATGACCGCCAACCGCCCATGTGCGAAGATTTGGAAAAGCCGTCATCACATTTTGCGCTGCATTGATATTGGTGATGGCAAGCTCTAGTGGCACCGGCACAATCACCGTAAAAATGCCACGCTCAGCCAAGGCTTGGGCCAATGGCGCGTAAGCCCTCGCATCAACCAAGCCACCTGGGTAAATAACAAAACCTTGGGTCGTGGCTTGCGTTGGCTGAAAAACGAACCATCCCTGAGGATTGGGGCTACTTTGTTGCGAAATTAAAACCGCTTGTGGTGTGGCTGGATAACGATTAAGTCGTATCCATGTATAAAACCCAAGCACTCCCACAATAAGGATGCCCAACAACCCAAGCCCAATATATTTAAGCCATTTCATAATGTATCTGATCTATTTATTTGTGGCACAAATTATGAGGCGAAATCCTGAGTGATTGACAAGAATTTGCTGTGAATAGCATAGATAAAAGGCTTCACCGATTTCAAGGTATCCCTACAAAGCGACACTTTGTAGGGATACCCTGAAATCCGCACATCACATTTTTGTAACTTTACAGACATCGGGTTTCTTGAAGAAGCCCGATGTCTAAATTTTCACAACAAAAACAAAACACCAATGACCACAATCAGCGCAAAAACAAGCTTTACATAAGCTTCGGGTCGAATTCGCTGGCTAATAACATGCCCCAACAGGTTAGCAGCCACAATCACCGGCAATGAAATAGCACTCAGCCACAACACGTTGCGCGTCCATAATCCAGCCAGCCCTTGCCCTGCGGCAATCACGATCCCCGTAATCAAAAAATAAAATTGCAAGGTGGCGCGAAATTGTTGGGGCGGCCAACGGCGCAAAGTGCCATAAATAACGATGGGCGGGCCATTGGTGTTATAGGCCCCACCCAAAATACCAGCAACAAAACCCAAGCCCCACGCCCAAACCGTGTGTTGATTTTTGTTGATTTGTGGCAAAGTCGGGCGCAACAAATGATATAAGCCATAGCCGATCAACAATAGCCCCAACGGCACTTTGACCACCATTTCTGGCACAGCCCGAATGAGCATCACGCCGATGGGGATGCCGATCATGGTGCTGAGAATGAGTGACCACCCAGCGCGAATATCAATGGCAGCCTGCTCACGCAGCAACATCACCACCGCAATGGCAAGTGTGATTAACCCAACCAGCGGTGTCGCCACGCCAATACCAACGGTAAGACTAAGCAAAGGCATAGCAATGAGGGCATCGCCAAAACCAAATATGCTGCGCACAAAAACCGCAACAAAAAAAATACCAACGACCATTAAGGCGCTAAGCACAACATCGCTCATTTCAGCCGATCCCAACCCACCTTAAGCCCCAAATGACCAACATACCCGCGCCCAGTGTCAGCAACATATGATTGGTGCGCCAAGCCACAATCACGGCCACCACCGCTGCAATCAGTTTAGGGTTTGTTAATGGATTGAGGATAGGTGTGCCATTGATCAACACCAACACTGGCATCACCAAGGCCGCAAAAACAGCCGGTATAACCAAACGAAACGATTGATGCGCCAACCGCGGCAAATCAATTTTGCTAAACAAAGTCAGAGGGCCAAAACGCAAAGCAAATGTGATCAGCCCCATACCAATCATCAAGACCCAAGCATAAACGAGATCGACTTCCGAAGTTGTTGTGCCCATTAATTGCCCCTTCGTGCTGACTGGGCTTTTTTCTCGATCAGCAACCCAAGCACTAACCCAATAATTGCGCTAATAAATAACCCCATCGACCACGGCAGCCCGGCCAAGACAACCGCACAAATGCCTGCCGCAGCCCCAGCCACAAAACCCGCCTTATCGCGCATCCCATTCACCAACGCCGCAATGAATGAAAACGTCGGCACTAGATCAAGTGACCAACTCAGCGGAATTTGAGCGCCAATCAAGGCCCCAATCACCCCGCCCGTGCTCCATGCCCCCCAATTCATGATCGATGCCCCGATAAAAAACCATAGGCTAGTGGCAGCGTTTGGTGTGCCAACCTCTTTGCGAAAATGAGGGTAGCCAACGATATAAGACAAATCGGTCATTAAGAATGCCGAAAGAATCTTCCAACGCAGCGGCACATGCCGAAAATATTCAGACAATGCCGCCCCATACATTAAATGGCGCAAATTGATGACGACACAAGCCGCCAATGGCACAAAAATCGGCGATTTATCCAACACCAATTGCATAGCAACCATTTGCGCCCGCCCCGCAAACACCCCCGATGTATACAACACCGCCAACAATTGGCTTTGCAACACGGTCGCGGTAAAAGCACCAGCAATCATGCCAAAAGGCATAATGCCCGAGGTATTCGGAATTTGCGCCCGCATCCCCGCCACAAATTGCTGGCGTGGGGTACTTACAAGGACGTTAGAAAAGGTTGGGTTCATTCTAAAAATTGTTTAACAGCGTGCAACGAATCGAAAACCTGATAAGCCAGTTTGCGAATATCATCGCTAGGGGCTTTGAGATCGGGAACCATAAACGGAATCATACCAGCGGCATGAGCGGCACAAATCCCCGGCTCAGAATCCTCTAACGCAATACATTGTACGGGGTTTATTTGCAGCTTAGCCGCCGCAAGCAAAAAGATATCAGGTTCGGGTTTGCCGCGTGCCACCTCATCACCTCCGACAATCATAGAGAAATGCTGAAGAATACCAGCACGACCAAGTTTATATTCAACCCCGGCCCGCTCAGTCGAGCTGGCGACGGCCTTGGGAATATGCTGTTGTTCGAGCCAATGCAATAGGGGCAACAAGCCCGGTTTGATAGGCAAATCGCGGGCAATTTCGGCAGCATAATGCGCTTTTGAACGGGCGTAAATGGCATCGAGCGGAAAATCTGGGCCATAAATCTGGCGCATAATCACTTCGGTGTCATAGCGGTTACGGCCAATTACACGCATATAGTCTGATTTGGTTAAGATATAGCCCATCTCAGCAAAGGTCCGAAACCAAGCATCGCGTGAAATACGCTCCGTGTCGAGCATCAGCCCGTCCATATCAAAAATAACCGCGGCAATCTTGCCGCCGATCAAGCTCATCTTCGACAAAATATCAAAACCCTCCGTTAATACCCAGTAATTTAATCGCCAATGCGCTCAATGAAATTAACACCGCCAATGAGCACAACACCGCCAACGCCACACTACGCCCAACTTTGCGCACAACGGCCAAATCAACCTGTAACCCCAATGCAGCCATCGCCGCCAAAGTCAAATAACCACTCACATCGCGTATCACATTGGCCATTTCAACATTAATCACCCCTAGCGAGCGCAGAATTGCCATGATAACAAAGCCACTGATAAACCAAGGCACAAATTTTGAAAATGATAAATTTAGGTTGACTGAAGCCAAGCCAGCTTTGTTGTTGGCAGTGCGTTGTTGGCGTGCCCTCGAAAAAGTGAAATAAGCCACCACCGGCCCCAACATCAACACCCGCACCAATTTCACCAGCGTGGCAGTATCACCGCTCAAGGTGCTGACTGAATAGCCAGCCGCAACCACCTGCGGCACCGCATAAACCCCCATACCGGCTAATACACCATATTGATATTGGCTAAAACCCAAAAAGTAATAAAACACCGGCAATGTCAACACAATTAACACACCCAATACTGCCGTTAATGACACACTGCTCGCCACATCTTCTTTGCTTGCGCCAATTACTGGTGCAATCGCAGCAATGGCGCTGTTGCCACAAATGCTGTTCCCCACCGCCACCAATGTCGCCAATTTGGGGTTTAGCCCAAATGCCAACCCAATTCGCGTGCTGACCAACAACACCACACTCACCAAAACCACAATCATGATCAATAAAATCGGGCCAGCCTTAATCATATCGGGCGCATTAATGCGTGCCCCTAACAACAACACCGCAAACTCTAATACTTGTTTGGCTGTAAAGCCAACCCCAGGCGCAAAACGCTTATTCAAGCCCAATATAGCCCGCACAGCCATACCCAACAAAATTGCAACGACCAACCCCTCAATGAGTGCACGGCTCTGACCAAGCACGGCTTCTTCAATAAGCTGAATACCAAAAGCAATCATTGCAATCACAACGGCGTAAATAATGCCCGGAAAATTTTTTTCAATAAAGGCCATAAGGGCTGAATTTTACAATCGAAACACCTAAATATTGAAACAAGCTAAGATTTATAATGAAACAAAATTACCAATCATCCTTGTAACCATAAGCACCACTCTGTAATGTCACTTCTTACCGCTACCGCACTCACCAAATCCTATGGCGCATTCGATGTCTTTATCGATCTGGCCTTCGCTATCGCCAAAGGCGACAAAATCGGCTTAGTTGGCCCAAACGGCTGCGGTAAAACCACCTTGCTGCGCATTTTGGCCGGAGCCGATGAAGCCTCGTCGGGTGATTTGCATTATGCGCGTGGCACCACCCTGGGCTATTTGTCACAATCAGCCGAAAATGGCAGCGACAAAACCATTTGGCACGAAATGCAGGGCGCATTTGGGCAACTCAACACCATTGTCGGCAAAATGACACAGCTTGAACATGTAATGGCAAGCACAGATGACCCAGCCCAAATGGAAGACACACTGACAAAATATGGTGAGTTGCAACATGAATATGAGCTGATGGGCGGCTACGATGTCGATGCCAACATTCGCCGCGTATTGAGTGGCTTGGGGTTTAGCCGTGAGGACGAAAACAAGCTCATCGACAAATTGAGCGGCGGGCAGCGGGTGCGGGTGGCATTAGCCCGCCTGTTGCTGCAATCACCCGATATCTTGCTGCTCGACGAACCCACCAACCACCTCGACACCCAAGGCATCGAATGGCTCGAAACCTATTTGCAAGAATGGGAAGGCACCCTCGTCGTTGTCTCACACGACCGCTATTTTTTAGATGAAGTATGCGAACGGGTGTGGGAGATGGAACTTGGGCTGGGTGGCAAACGGCGCTTAATTCAATATCGCGGCAATTACACCGATTACACCCTGCAACGCAAAGCCAGACTCGAACGCGCCCAAGAAGAATTTGAAACCCAACAAGCCCTCATCGCCAAACAAGAAGAATACATTCGGCGCAACATCGCCGGTCAAAATACCAATCAAGCCAAAGGCCGCCGCACCCGCCTCAACCGCATGGAACGGCTCGAGCGCCCACTCGAAGCCAAATCGATGGCCCTACGCATCGATACCACCCATCGCAGTGGCAATTTAGTACTCGAAACCGAAAAATTAGCCATTGGCTACAAGCTAGAAAATAGCCCAAACCCTGCAAATTTAGAATCCCTACGCCCTAATACTGCAATTTTAAATTTGTTCACTTGCCCCGATCTGCAATTGTGGCGCCTAGAACGCGCTGCCCTCGTAGGGCCAAACGGCACAGGCAAAACCACCTTCCTCAAAACCATTTTAGGCGGCTTACAACCGTTGTCAGGTGGGGTTCGATTGGGGGCCGGGCTAAAAATCGGCTATTTTGAACAAGCCCACGAATCACTCAATTTACAAAACACCCCACTCGACGAATTACTATCTGCCAAACCCGGGCTATCAATCTCCGACGCCCGCAATATTCTAGGGCGATTTTTATTTAGCGGTGACGATGCCTTTAAAAAAATCGAAGTGTTGAGCGGTGGCGAACGCGGCCGGGTGGCCTTGGCAAAGCTGACCCTGCTCGGTGCAAATTTTTTACTACTCGACGAACCCACCAACCATCTCGACATCCCATCCCAAGAAATATTAACCGAAGCCCTCAATCAATTCGACGGCACACTACTGCTGGTTAGCCACGACCGCTATTTGGTCGCCGCCCTCGCCACCCAAATTTGGGCGCTTGAGCGCAATGACGGCAACACCCAGATGACCGTCTTTAAAGGCACTTACGACGAGTGGCGCGAAGCCAAAGCACAAAGCACAGAAAAAATTCAAGGCCCAAAAGAGGCTGAACGAAAAAATCAAGCCATCCCCCTCACCCCAGCCATCACAATAGCCTCACCACCCTCAAAAAACAATTTGCGCCAACAAGAAAAGAAAATGGCCCAAATCGAAGAACGTATCAGCAAATTAGAGCAAGAATTAAATAATTTAAGCACAAAAATGGCACAAGCCGGCAACGATTTCTCTAAAATTAAAGTCTTGGGCGAAAACTACCAAAAAACTGAACAAGCCTTAGTTGCAGCTTGGGCAGAACTAGAAAAAATATAAGTATTCTCTCAATAATCGGGGGTAAATAAAACAAGTTTTCGCCGAACTCACGCTATGGCTTTTGAACCTAAGGGCAAAGTCCTTATCTTCAAAGGCCATATCGTGAGTTCGGTATTTTACGCCTTAAATTACTTAAAACCTACCAAAGTCACTTGACACCAGCCCAACTTTGTGTAGAATACAGATCTTAACGCTGAAGTGAACAGTGAGGCAAGAAATAATAGCCAACAGTTTGGTAAAAAATTTTAAGCCACACAAAACGCAAAAGTGTGATATAGTGCCGATGTAGCTCAGCGGGTAGAGCACACGACTGAAAATCGTGGGGTCACCGGATCGACGCCGGTCGTCGGCATTGAATGCGGGAGTGGCGCAGTGGTAGCGCGAATCCTTGCCAAGGATTAGGTCGCGGGTTCGAATCCCGTTTCCCGCTTATAAAATGTAGAATTGAAAATTAAAAATGTAAAGTTTTACATTTTTAATTTTCAATTTTGCGTTTTTCTGTGGGCCAATAGCTCAGTTGGTAGAGCGCTACTATCGCACAGTAGAGGTCAGGGGTTCAATTCCCCTTTGGTCCATTAATAAAAAAAACGCCAAGTCAAATCGACTTGGCGTTTTACATTTTCAATACTAAAAAAACTTTCGCCGATTTGACTATATCTCTGCCAAGCTATGTTTGGCAAGGATATAGTCAAATCGGAAATTGTCTTTGGCGTAACGCCCTTTATTAAGAAGGCATGATGCCAAAATCGGCTACACTAGTCCCCCATGAGCACAAACACCCATGCCACCCATGGCACAATTCTCGCCAGTGGCGAGATCAAAGACTGGATTATTGAACGCGGCACAGAGATGCTGCGCAACGGCACAAGTGCCGCAGATGTAGCCGAACAAGTCGCCCGCGATGTTGAAGATGATGCCGACGATCACTCAGTAGGGTTTAGCGGTTTGCCCAATTGTTTGGGCATGGTCGAATGTGATGCCTCGTTTATGGACGGCGCAACTTTGAACGCTGGGGCCGTTGGTGCATTAGTTGACTTTCGCCACCCAATCAGTGTTGCACGGGCTGTGATGCAACGCACCTTGCATATTTTGCTGGTCGGCGACGGTGCAGCGCGTTTTGCCCGTGAAATTAAGGCTGAACCCCGCACCATGCTGACCCCCACCGCCGAAGCCATTTGGTGGGAACGGTTACAAGCCTTGGGGATTGATCAAGATGCCCTAAACATATTACGTGGTGGGGGGGCAATTCAAAATTCACCAGCCCAAATTCAGGGCGCAATCGAC
This sequence comes from Chloroflexota bacterium, assembly GCA_018969115.1. GTDB lineage: Bacteria > Chloroflexota > Anaerolineae > J036 > Brachytrichaceae > AQU-03. Next base: position 9,627 of record JAGWYZ010000104.1, read on the forward strand.
CTCGCCAACCAATGTCTCAATTTTCGCAAGGGTTCAGACACCATGAATGTTATTGTGCGGGATGCCACCGGACACATCGTCTCAGCCGTCACCACCTCTGGCATCGCTTGGAAATACCCCAGTCGACTCGGTGATTCGCCGATTATTGGCGCGGGTAACTATGCTGATAATCGTTTTGGTGCGGCGGCATGCATGGGTTTGGGCGAATTGACCATTCGACATGGCTCATCATTGCGAGCAGTCATGGCGCTGCAATTGGGGCAATCACTCGCCACCGCCGGTCAATCGACCATGCTAGACCTATGGCATATGCAAAAACGGCTAGGCGGTGCAACAGTCTGGCACAATCAAAGCGCTGATCCTTGGATTCGCATGTTGCTAATGGATGCCAACGGCAATTGTGGCGCCTATAGCACCGCCAAAGAAAACCTAACCTATAAAGTGCAACGCACCAACGAAGCCGCACCAACTCAATTTGATGCATGGTCAGTCCATAATTAAAGGATAAAAGATGAAGGATGAGGCCAAAAGTTCATCCTTCATCCTTCACCCTTCACCTTTCATTCTTTCTATCTATGTCTAACATCAAAATTCTGGGCTTTGGCACACGCGGCGATGTGCAACCGGTGCTGGCGCTGGCAAAAAGTCTGCAACGCGCTGGGCATGTTGTCACGATGGTGGCTGGTGACAATTTTGGTGCATGGATTCAATCGCATGACGTGCAATTTGCGCCCATCGGCACCGATATTCAAGCCATGATGAGTAGCAAAGATGGCGTTGCGTGGGTAGAAGGGAACCAGTTTACCCAGCAAATTTATATGCGGCGGCTGTTTAGCAGTATTGCACAAAAAATGCACCGCAACGTGTGGGAGCACAGCACAGGAGCCGATTTACTGCTCGGCAGTTTTACCTCAGACGGGGTCGGCATGGCGGTAGCCGAAAAACGTGGGATTGCTTACGCTACTCTTGCGTTACAGCCCTTACGACCCACCCGCCTCGGCACCTCAACTTATATGGCGGTGCGACCCAACGCCGAAAGCATTTTTAACAAACTGAGCGGGCGCATGGGTGAATTTGTGTTGTGGTCAACCTTTGGTGGCTTGCTGAATGAAAGTCGCCGCGAGTTGGGATTATTACCGCATACCTTAAAATCATATACCGCCGCACAACACAAATTAATTACATTACACGGCTATAGCCAATATGTGGCCCCTAAACCCGTCGATTGGGCCAAGCATTGGCACATCACCGGCTATTGGTTTTTAGATGCGCCATCGACAAGCCTCAACACCACCGATGAGGCCTATAGTGGGTTATCGCCACAATTGAAAGCGTTTTTACAAGCTGGCTCACCGCCAATTTATATCGGCTTTGGCAGCGCTACCGACCGAAATGCCCGAGCCACCACCCAAATGATTATGCGAGCCATTCAAATTTGTGGACAACGAGCCATTGTGTCGCAAGGCTGGGCTGGCTTAACCGCCGATTTGAGCACCTTACCTAAAGAACAAGTATGTATTATCGACAGTGCCCCCCATGCACAATTGTTTCTACATACGGCTGGCGTAGTACATCATGGCGGGGCTGGCACAACCGGCACAGCCTTTGCAGCTGGCGTGCCGCAGTTTGTCATCCCCCATTTTGCCGAGCAACCTTACTGGGGTCGCCGTACTTATGAGCTAGGGGTTGGCGTTAGGCCAGTGGCAAAACAACGCTTGTCAGATATTAATTTAGCATCTGGTATCACGCGCATGGTCAGCGACCCCGCGCTCAAAGCCAAAGCCGCGCAATTGGCCGCGTTCATTAAAAAAGAAGATGGTGTGAATAAGGCGGTGCATTTTATTAACGATATAATAGCTAAAGCTTAAGTGCTACGTTAAAGATTAGTTACCACAGGGGCGCAGGAGGCGCAGCGAGACAACACCGTCACGCCGCATCTTCGCGCCCCTGCGCTTTTTTCTATTCTCGACCAGTGAATATTCAAATTCGACCCGCCATCCTTGATGATGTGCCCGCAATCGTTGAACTCGTGGCCGCCAACGCCCGCAAGGGCGGGCTTTTGCCCCGCAGCGAAGCCAGCATTCGTGCCGCCTTGCACAACTTTTCTGTTGCCATTATGCAAATAGAAAATACAGAAGCAAGAATCCAGAATCCAGAATCCAAAATCCAAAAATTTAGGGTTGTGGGATGTGGATCTCTGCTACCAATGAATACAACACTGGTTGAATTGCGTTCTTTGGCGGTGGATGAAACCATTCGTGGCGCAGGCATTGGCCAAAAATTGGTAGCAGCGCTGATCGAAGAAGCCAAACGCCGCAAGTTTGGCACAATTTTTGCACTCACCCGTGCTATGTCGTTTTTCGAAAAATGTGGCTTTACAATCACGCCCAAAGAGCAATTTCCTGAAAAAGTGTGGCGTGATTGCGTAGCCTGCCCGATGTTAGCCAATTGTGATGAAATGGCAGTAACGATGAGCTTGACCGAGCAGGGTACATCGGTGTCACAAACCTCTATCATCAGTGTACAAGCCATCCAAACGAACAGCAAGCCCAAAGCCCCCCTCCCCAGCCCTCAGCCCATGCTTACATCGCAACCGCTTGTTGTCAATGAAGCCAAAATCGACACAAAAAAACGCCGTAACGGTGAGAAACAACCGGTAAACAAAGTGATTTTGGCCTATAGCGGTGGGCTAGATACCAGTGTGATTGTACCTTGGCTACGCGAAAACTATAACTGCGAGGTCATTTGCTTCACCGCCGATATTGGTCAAAGCGACAATTTGGACGAAGTGCAGAAAAAAGCATTAAAGAGCGGCGCTAGCAAATCGATTGTGCTGGATTTACGTGATGAATTTGCCAACGAATATTTATTTCCATTGGTGCAAAGTGGCGCCATTTACGAGAATAAATATATGCTTGGCGCAGCCATTGCGCGGCCCCTCATCGCCAAATATCAGGTTGAGTTGGCTGCACAAGAAGGGGCCGATGCAGTTGCACACGGGGCAACGGGCAAAGGCAATGACCAGGTGCGTTTTGAATTGAGTTATTTTTCGCTCAACCCACGTCTCAAAATTATTGCGCCATGGCGTGAATGGCAATTTAAAGGGCGCGAGGATTTGCTGAAATATGCCAAACAAAAAGGTGTAACAGTGGCACAATCAGCCAGCAATGTCTATACCCGCGATGAAAACTTGTGGCACGTGATGCACGAAGGTGGCGAACTTGAAGCCCTCGATGGTGAACCCGATGACAAGATGTTTCATTTCACCATCTCACCCGAAGACGCGCTCGATAAACCCGAATTTGTTGAAATCGACTTCATCAGCGGCATCCCAAAACGACTAAACGGCAAAGGCATGAGCGGGGCCGATTTAATCAATTTTCTCAATCAGCTGGGCGGTAAACACGGTATTGGGCGAGTCGATTTGGTACAAAATCGCCTAATTGGTCTAAAAACCCATAGCGTAGTTGAAACCCCCGGCGGCAGCATTTTGCGGGCGGCCCATTTGGCGCTTGAAGAAATCACGCTTGACCGCGACACCAGCCATTACAAACAACAAACCGCGCTTAAATATGCCGACTTGGTATATAACGGGCAATGGTTTACCCCCCTGCGTGATGCCTTGCAAGCCTTTGTGGCCGTCACTCAGCGCGATGTAACCGGCAGCGTTAAACTCAAGCTTTACAAAGGCAATATCACACCCGTAGGCCGCAAAGCCAATTATTCACTTTATCGCGAAGATTTAGCAACGTTTATGCGTGATGAGGCCTTTGAGCATAAAGATGCAGGCGGCTTTATTCGGCTATATGGCTTGCCTATGCGCGTCAAAGCCCAAGTTGATCTTAATCGTGCCGCATTTGCGCCACCCGTCATTCCATTCGGCAGCAAGTAGAAACCTAGTACCAAGATCACTATGCCACTATCCCCATGATAGATAGTGACATAGTGATTGGCAAAAACTTGTTTTAAATCATGCAAACCAACGCTCAAATTGACCAACATTTGACTCAAAACCTCAACCAATATCTTGCCGAGGTCAGCGAATTATGCGCCCAACCCAGTGTTAGCGCCCGTGGCGGCGAAGACATGCGCAAATGTGCGTCATTGGTCGCACAACTTTTAACCAAGCACGGATTGAATGTGCAAGTGATCGAAACCGCCGGCAACCCCGTCGTCGTCGGCACCATCAAAGGCCAATCTAGCCGCACCTTAATGTGCTACAACCATTACGACGTGCAGCCACCCGAGCCGCTCGAATTGTGGGTCACACCCCCCTTTCAGCCCACCATTCGGGATGGGGCCTTGTATGCACGCGGGGCGCGTGACGACAAAGGCGAATTGGTGGCGCGATTGGCGGCGCTCGATGCCGTGCGGGCCGCGCATGGGGGTGAATTGCCGTGCAATATTACGTTTGTCGTCGAAGGCGAAGAAGAAATCGGCAGCCCGACAATGGTCAATTTTGTGCAACAACACAAAGATTTGCTGCGCTGCGATGGCGCAATTTGGGAGGAAGGCGGTATTGAGTCAAGCGGCGCACCTTATTGCTCACTCGGCTGTCGTGGCATTTTGGCGGTTGAATTGAGCGTAAAAACCATGAATACCGATGCCCATTCGGGCCGCGCCCACTTTTTGCCCAGCGCGGCGTGGCGCAT
>JAGWYZ010000105.1 GCA_018969115.1 Chloroflexota bacterium
GTCAATTGCAGTCGGGGTTTTCTCAGTTGGCATGATGGCCGGCTCGCGTGAGATTTCGATCTCTGACCTCAATGAGCAATATCAACGCACCAATGACCGCAGCGCGTGGTTAAGTTCATCACGCATCGACGAACAATTTATACGTTCGTTGCGCCAAATGGATGAAGTGCGCGATGCCGAAGGCCGCGCGGTGTATATTCTGCCGACTTATAACGGAACCCAACGCCGCAATGTTTGGATCAATGTCATTGACAATTTTGACAATGTGCAAATTAACCGTTGGGAGCCATTACGCGGCGAAAGAGTGCCGCCCTTGCGCGAGGCCCTAATCGAACGCAGCTCGGCGGCGGCCTTGGGAAAAGATATTGGCGACACCATCACCATCGATTTGCCCGACGGCAAAAAACGCGATATTCGCATCGCTGGCATGGTCTATGATGTCAATGCCATCCCCATCAATTTTGCCAACTTCGCCACCATTTATATCACCTTCGATACCGCCGCTTGGCTGGGCTTCCCGCGTGATTTCAATCAAATTCGTTTTGTGACAGCCGAAAATCAATATAGCTACGACCACGTGAACCGCATCGCCACCGAAATCGAAGATCGGCTAAAAGACAGCGGTCGCCCCTTCGTTGGCATCAGCATTCAAAACACCGGCCCAGGCAAACATTTTGGGGCCGAGCCATTACAAGCAATTTCATTGGTGCTATCGGTATTGGGTTTTTTGGCGCTGTTGCTGAGTGGTTTTTTGGTCATCAACACCATTGCAGCCGTCATGACGCAACATGTGCGCCAAATCGGCATCATGAAGGCGATTGGGGCGCGTGCCATGCAAATTGCCATGATGTATTTGGTCATGGTGCTGGTATACAGCCTTTTGGCTTTGGTCATTGCCGTGCCCGCCGGTATCATCGGGGCGCGTGCCATGTCTAATTTTATCGCTGGCACGATTAATTTTGATATCACATCACTCACGCCACCTGCGTGGATTTTGTTGATGCAAGTCGGGGTGGGGTTGGCCTTGCCCTTAATTGCTGCGCTCATCCCGGTGGTTAACGGGGTGCGCATCAATACCCGTGTCGCTATTTTTTCAACCGGCACAGGGTCAGAAAGCAGCCCTCCTCATCCTAATCGCCAAGTTCATTTGCCCTTAGGCCTGCACAAATTTACGGCTATTTTTGCCCCCATTCTCAACCGCAAATCCCAAATTCTCAATCGCAAATTTTTGCTTTCCATTCGCAATACATTTCGCCGCAAAGGGCGATTGGCGCTCACACTTTGCACACTTACGCTGGCCAGCGCCATGTTTGTGGCGGTGTTTAGTGCACGTAATAGCCTAGATCAGGCTTTGGCCGATTCGCTAAAAGTGCTCAATTACGATATTCAATTTAACTTAAATAACCGCTTTTTAGATGATACCTTGATGCGCGAGGCGCTAAAAGTGCCCGGGATCATTAGCGCCGAAACTTGGGAGGCCTCTAATGCACGGCGTATTTTTGATGTAGCACAAAATAACAGCACTGAGGGGCGTAATATTGGGGTCTTTGCTTTGCCAGCTAACACCCAATTTTTTAAACCCGAAGTGTTAGAGGGGCGCTGGCTACAAGATGATGATATCGAAAGCATCGTCGTTAATACCTATGTGGTCGAAGATGACCCCGATTTTAAGATCGACAGCTTCATCAACTTAAAAATTGGCAATCGCACCCGCGCTTTTCGCGTGGTTGGCATCATTCGCAGCGTTTTACAAGGCCCCGGCTCGCCCCGCACCCTCATCTATATAAATCAATCGGGCTTTCGCCAAATTTTGTCATTGGGGCGGCAATCATCGCGCTTGCTGACGGTGACAGCACAAAAAGATGGCACATCGCAAGCCGAAATTGGGCGCGACCTTGAGGAACGTTTTAAACGTATCAACCTGTTGGTGAGCAGTTACCAAACCACCACCGAACGCGCCAATGAACTGCGTTTTCAATTTGATCTCATCACTACCTTTTTGCTGATTATGGCGGCCATGTTGGCGGTGGTGGGCGCGTTGGGGCTAACCGGAACCATGAGCATTAATGTGCTTGAGCGCACGCGTGAAATCGGTGTGATGCGGGCCATCGGCGCATCGAATGGCTCGGTGCGCAGTGTCATTATTGTCGAAGGCATTGTGATTGGCTTGGTCAGTTGGGCGTTGGGGGCATTGGCGGCTTACCCACTTAGCGCCTTGCTCAATAGCACCGTTGGCGTGGCCTTATTACGCATCCCGCCACCGTTGCGTTTTTCGTGGTATGGCTTGTTTTTATGGTTAGCGGTGGTGCTAATGGTTGCCACCCTCGCTAGCTTATGGCCGGCTTGGCGAGCCTCGCAACTCACTGTGCGCGAGGTGTTAGCGTATGAATAGAGGTTGATAGCAGGGTTAACCTAATTTCAACATCACCCCAATAATCGGTTCACCGTTTTCATCGGTAAAATCTTTAATTTCGTCTACAATCTCAAAACCACATTTTTGCAATACCCGCAGCGAGGCCACGTTGTGACTGGCAACCTCGGCACAGAGCGGGCGCTCATGCACCAATTGCAACAACGCGATTAAAGCTTGGGTGGCGATGCCGCGCCCCCAATAGGCTTTGCCGAGCCAGTATCCCACTTCTTTGTGTTCCATCCAATCAAAACAAACGATATTGCCCGCCACTTGCCCATCGGCAAGAATGCAATATTTGATCAGGCTGTCATCGCCTAAAATTTTGGCCCAGTGTTGCATAAATGCGGCGTGGTCACGCGCCGAAAAGGCGGCCATTGTGACCGCCTCTGCATCTAGCTGTTGCACAAAAAAAATGGGCAAATCGGCGGGTTGCACCGCCCTTAATGTGACAATCAAAATCCTTCATCTCCTATTCTTTAGGACTCACGCGTATTAAAAATATTTCACCACAAAGCACACAAAAGACAAAAAGACAAGAAAGATTTTACGATGCAAATCTTTGAGTTCTTCGTGTTGTTTGTGATGAAAATCAAACTTTGTGTTAAGTCTTACTTTAAATAAAGGCGCTGTGCCCAGTGATCGCCCGCCCCACAATCAGCATTTGCATGTCATGCGAGCCTTCGTAGCTATAGACGGCCTCGGCATCGGCAAACAAACGCGCAACATTATGCTCAAGCAAAATGCCATTGCCACCCAACAACGCCCGTGCAATGGCGACAGTCTCGCGCATTTTTTCGGTGCAAAACATCTTAGCCAATGAGGCCCGCTCAGGAGTAGCACGCCCATGTTTAGCGGTGTAACGTGCCAATTGCAGCATCATGCCTTGCATGGCGGTGACATTGCCGAGCATATTGGCCAGCTTAGCTTGAGTGAGCTGAAAAGCCGCAATCGGTTTGCCAAATTGCTCGCGTTGCAATGAATAACGCAGTGCCGCCTCATATGCCCCCATCGCAATGCCAACCGCCTCCCATGCTACACCGGCACGACCATCGTCGATTTGGCCTGCCACATCGCGAAACGAATGGCAATTGGGCAAACGATTGCTTTCGGGCACAACGCACCCTTTGAGCGAGATGACCACATTATTCACGGCACGTTTGGCAATTTTGCCCAGCAGCGGTGTCACCTCATAGCCCGGCATGTTGCGCTCGACCAAAAAGCCATTGACAGCGCCGGTGTCTTCGCGCTTGGCCCAAATCACATTCACATCAGCAAATGAGGCATTGCCACTCCATTTCTTCTCACCATTCAACACCCAATAATCGCCATCTTGACGGGCGGTCGTCATCATGCCTTTGGCAGTGGCCGAGCCGACCAATGGCTCAGTCAGCGCCCACGAGCCAATTTTTTCCATCCGCATCATGGCCGGCAGCCAACGCTCTTTTTGGACATCGCTGCCAAAGCGATAAATCGAGGTCATACACAACCGCACATGCACGCCAAAAAAGGTCGAAACACTGGGGTCGCCGCGCCCTAATTCGAGAGCCAAAATACCCCAACCCAAAGGCGATAGTTTGGGCAAATGGGGTTGACCTTTGCCGATCGTATCGGCAATTAACGCCCCCATTTTGGGAATCAATTGCATCGGAAACTCACCGCGATCCCAATAATCATTAATGATTGGCTGCACTTCAGTTTCGAGAAACCTGCGCCACGTCATCACAATCTCATATTCGGTGGGTAACAGGTCATCATAAATACCATAAAAATCGGCGTGAGGCGGAAGGATAATGCTCATATGATGGATATTTTATGTGTGTTTCAGCATGTCTCATCATAAGACTTACGCATCACTTAATTTTTTCACCACGAAGAACACAAAGGTCTCAAAGATTAAACCAATTTCATATCTTTTCTTTGTGCTCTTTGTGTTCTTCGTGGTGAAATTTCTTGATTTGCATAAGCCCAAATCAATACCATTCTGCTGCATAAGCACAGCCAACTCGGCTCAATCGTCTATACTGAGAATACATGCAGCGTGCCATTCAAGTTATTCTGACAATTTTGCTATTATTGACCCTAACGATTGTTATCCTGACATGGTTTATTAGTAACACCCCAAATTTGTCAACACCGTCACCCCAAGCCACAATCGCCCTACCTGAACCCACTGCCACTAGCGTGCCGCCCAGCCCAACCCCCAACCCAACCGCCACAGCATCGCCGACAGCAGTGCCAACGCCCACCCCCTTGCCGCGTAAACAAATATGGATTGAGCCAATTGTGCCGCAAGAGATGCGCGATTATGTGATTGGGCGGCTACAAACACTCTCGCCGAGCGTGATGATTGAACTGGCGAATGAAAAAAACGCGGCGACAGCCGACCTAAGCATTGGTTTGAATAATGAAAGCGGCAGCATCTTGGTCATGACACGCACCTACGCCATCGCTGCGCCCTTTCTCACGGTAACTGATGCCATTAGCCAAAATGCCTTGCAAGCCTATTGGCGTGGCGATGTAAATGCACTAACGGCAACCTTTGCCAATGAATTAAAAGCAGCGACACCACCCACCCTTTTAATGAGCAACGAAACCCGTGTGTTATTTGAGCGCGGGTTTGGGCCGCTCTCGCCCAATGCCAAAACACGGATGATTGCAGCAAATGAAGCGGTTTCGGTGGCGCAAGCGATCACAAACTCGATAATTGCATTGTTGCCATTTAACCAACTTGACCAACACTGGAAATTGTTGTGGCTAGACGGGCAAAATCTATTTGACAAACAACTTGACCCGGCCAAATACCCCTTCACCACCCGCCTGTATGCCAAAGGTGACAAAACGCTCATCGCAGCCATTGCCCCATTCACCGATCGCGACCCCGCCAAAATGACGGTGGTTGCCATGACCGGCGTCACGGCAATGGCGCGTGGCACCGCCGTGCAAATGGAAGCCAAGGGCTTGCTTTACCCCGGCCTCTTGGTGCGTGATTGGTTGCGCAGTGCCGATATAACGCATATTAGCAACGAAGTGTCGTTTTGGGAGGCTTGCCCCGCCCCCAGCTTTGCCGAAACGGTGCAGTTTTGCAGCCGCCCAAAGTATATCGAGTTGCTGAAAGATGTTGGCACCGATGTGGTTGAACTTACCGGCAACCATTTGTGGGATTTTGGCTGGCAACAATTTTCAAATACACTCAAAATATATGATGATTTGGGCTGGCAAACCTTTGGCGGTGGGCGCACCTATAACGAAGCGCTGAAACCTTTAACCATGACGGTAAACGGCAATAACATTGCCTTTATTGGCTGCAATTGGTTTGGGGCCAATTGGGCCACCGACAAACTGCCCGGCTCGGCCCGTTGTGGCAAAAACAGCCAATATGAGCTTGATTTGATCACGGCGCAAATTCGGGAGGCCAAGGCCAAAGGCTATTTGGTCATCGCCACCATTCAATACGAAGAATATTACACCTATGCGGCATCGCCCACCCAACGGCGCGATTTTCAGGCGCTACGCGATGCAGGGGCCATTATCGTCAACGGTAGCCAAGGCCATCATGCCCAAGGGTTTAATGTGTCTGACAAAGGCTTCATTCACTATGGCACTGGCAATTTGTTTTTTGGCGATCAATTTGATGTTGGGGCACATCAAACCTTTGTTGATCGGCATGTGTTTTATAACGGCACCTATTTGGGGGTTGAGCTAAAAACCGCGTATATTGACGATTACTCACAACCCCGCCCCATGCGCCCCGACGAGCGCGCCAGCTTTTTGCGCCTGTTGTTTGCGTTACCCTGAGGAAGTGGAAAGTGCAAAGTGCAAAGTAGAAAGTGCAAAATGGATAAATACTTTGCACTTTGCACTTTCCACTTTGCACTTCTTTCAGACCCCACTAAACGCCGAAAAACCCCCATCGACTGGCACGACGATGCCGGTGACGAAGGCGGCGGCGGGTGAGAGCAGCCACAAGACCGCGCCGACTAAATCTTCGGGGTTGCCAAAACGCCCAGCGGGGGTGTGGGCAATGATGCTGCGCCCGCGATCAGTTAAGCCGCCCGTGTCTTTGTCAGTCAACAAAAAGCGGTTTTGGTCAGTCAAGAAAAAGCCCGGCGCAATCGCATTGACCCGAATACGTGGTGAATAGGTTTGGGCCATATGCACCGCCAACCATTGGGTAAAGTTATCGGTGGCGGCTTTGGCGGCTGAGTAGGCCACCACGCGCGTCATTGGGCGCGAGGCCGCCATCGACGAGACATTTAAAATCGTGCCGCTGCTGCGCTCGGCCATGCCACGCCCAAACACTTGGCTGGGCAAAATCGTGCCCAACATATTGAGGTCAAACACCAAGCGCAGGGCTTCTTCGGGCACATCAAAAAATTGGCGGTCAACGCCGGCGGTGGCGGCGGGTTTGTTGCCGCCAGCGGCGTTGATCAGCGTATCGACATGCCCAAATTCGCGCCCAATGACGGTTTCGGCTTGCAACAACGACTCGCGATCTAGCACATCACCCGTTACGGCAATGGCCCGCCCGCGCCCGGCGGCGGGCATTTGCTCGATGCGCTGTAACAACCGCTCGGCTGTCGCCACGGTGCGGTTAAGAATGGCGACATTGGCCCCACACCCGACCAACGCGCAGGCCATTTCGGCCCCCAATACACCGGCCCCACCTGTAATTAATACGGTGCGTCCGCTAAAGTTATAAAAATTTGAAATAGTTTCGTGATTCATAAAATTAAAGTTTTGAGCCGTGAGCCGTGAGCTTTGCGCTTTGGCTTATGGCTCATAGCTCATGGCTATATTATCCGTCAATTACGAGGAAAGCCATAGCTGCTGACTTAATTTGCATCATCCTCACAAGTGACAAAATGTAACAAGATGTGTCTGCAAAAGGGATAATTAATGATTAACGACTCATTAGCCATCAACCATTAACCACAGCGCCGCCCACAACAGCAAATTGACCCCATAGCCAAGCACATACAGCACCGCGCCGAACGCGAGGGCGAGGGCTGGGTCTACCCCAAACAGCGGGAAGACCAGCACCGCCAAGGCCGGATGCAACAACACATTGCCTGGAATCATGCTGGCAGCCATGCCGGTCATGAGCAGCACAAAATAAAAAATGTGCGGCACGATGGCGGTGCTCATGCCGAGGCTATGGGCCAAGGCCACATTGGTGGCGACGGCATTGACATAAATGATGAGACAAATGACGGCAAACTCGGCCCAATTGCGCGGGGTGCGCACTTGTTGATCGCGGCGGGCCTGCACCTCGGGCGCAGCGCTTAAATTAAGCTTGGCCAAGCTGCCCCAGCGTTTGGTGAATTGGGCTTGCCAACGCTCGGGGCGCAGCGCCAACACCGCCACCGCCACCAAAAACAAGCCCACCGCCAAGGCCACCGCCTGCACAATGCCCTGTGGCACGGCCTGCGGCAAGGGCAAAAACAACAGCGACAGCGCATATAAGCCAATCGCCAAGGCATCACTGCTTTTTTCGATCAGCAAAGTGGTGGCGGCCCAAAATAACGAGGGCGCAGGTGAGCGCGGGCTGGGCGCAATCACTTTGCTCACACGCCAAATATCGCCCACCCGCACCGGCGACAGCCAGTTGATCACTTGCCCACCGCATTGTGGGTACCAGGTGTGGGCCAAGGTGGCGCGGGTTTCCCATTGCACCAGCCGCAGCCAACGCAAGCCGCGAAAAAGCTGGCTGATGAACAACATCAGCACTGTCAATCCCAGCCACACGGGGTCGGCGCGGCCAATGGCCTGCGTCACCTCATTCAACGAGATGCGACTAAGCACCCACCCGATGCCGATGATACACAGCAACAGCAGCAACCCCGACCAAATAAATTTAAGTATGCGTGTCAATTGAGCCATGAGCTTTGAGCCATGAGCCATGAGCTTTGAGCCATGAGCCATGAGCTTTGGCCTTGAGCCTTGAACTATAAGCGATGAGCGATGAAGTTTTCCTTCAAAGCTCACGGCTCATAGCTCACGGCTCATTACATTTTCTCCGGCGCGGTGATGCCCATTAGGCGCAGCACTTTGGCGAGGGTGAGGCGGCTGGCTTTGGCCAGTTGCAAACGGGCGGCGGCCACATCGGGTGCGGCATCTAAAATGCGACAATTTTCGTAAAAAGCGCTAAACGCTTGCGCAATTTCGCGGGCATAGGTAATGTAGTGATGCGGCTGCAAACTGGTCGCCACCATCTCGACAATCTCTGGCAGCTCTAACAATTTGCGAATGAGGTTTAACTCGGCCACATGTTCAAATTTTAGATTTTGGATTTTAGATTTTGGATTGTCTTCCTCTGTCTTCTGAGTACTTAAATCTTGGTTCTTGGCTCTTGGCTCTTGGCTCTGCCCCTGTTCCTCTACCTTGCGCTCGATCGAGCAGATACGGGCATGGGCATATTGCACATAAAACACTGGATTTTTGTCGTTTTGCTCCTTTAGCAAATCCAAGTCAAATACAATTTTGGTGTCGATGCTGCGCGACAGCATGATATAGCGCAAGGCATCGGGGCCGGTTTCATCCAACACATCATCAATCCAAATGGCGTTGCCCTTGCGTTTGCCCATCCGCACCTCTTGCCCACCGCTCATCAGCGTAATAAAGCGATAAATCAAAATCTTGACGGCATCGTCATTCAGCCCCAGCGCCCGCGCAGCAGCGTGCACCCGTGTCACATCGGCCTGATGGTCTTCGCCCCACACATAGACGGCGGGGTTAAACCCGCGATCATGCACCTTGTTCCACACATAGGGGATATCACTGCAAAAATAGGTGGCACGTTCATCGGGGTCGCTAATGACCTTGGCCGAGCGCACCACAACGGCCTGAATCGCGGTTTGGGCTTCGTCAACCTCGCCCTCAGACTCGTTGTCCGCATCTGGGTCGGCATCGGCTTGGTTGGCATACTCGGCATCGGTTTTCTTTTTGCCTTGGCCTTTGCGAATGGGGCTGCCGTCTTCGCTAAACCACAGGGCCTCGTCATGCTCAACCAGCAAATTTTTGGCGCGTAACAGCGCCAAGGCGCGCTCACTTTGCCCACTGGTATACAGCGATTTTTCGCTAAAAAAGTTATCGTAGCGAATATTCATCCGCAACAACGTGGCACGAATCGAATCCATGATGCTATCGATACCCAAGCGCCCCAAGGCCAAAATAGCTTGCTCACGCGGTTGCTGCAAATACTGGTTGCCCACTTTATCAGCAATGCGTTGGGCGGTTTGGGCAACATCATCACCCATATAGCCACCATCCGGCATCGGCTCATCTTTGCCCAAATGTTGGCAATAACGGGCGTAAATACTGGCCCCAAATTTCTTCACTTGCGAGCCAGCGTCATTCACATACCATTCACGATGTACAACATAACCCGCCGCTTCTAATGTATTGGCCAACGTATCGCCAACGGTGACATTGCGGGCGGTGCCGATGGTGGCATAGCCGGTGGGATTGGCGCTGCCATGTTCCACTTGGGCTTTTTGCCCGTTTCCCAAATTGGTGTTGCCCCATTGGTCACCCGCTTGCAAAATTTCATTCACCTGCCCCGCCAGATAAGCCGCCGTGAGCCGAAAATTGAGATAACCCGCCGCCACCTCGGCGGTATAGGCCGCATTGGGCGGCAACTGCTTGGCAATACGTTGAGCAATAATGGGTGGGGCCATTTTGGCAACCCGCGCCAATTGCATCGCCACTGAGGCGGCATAATCGCCCATTTCAGGGCGCGGTTTGGCAAGAGTGACGGCGGGCGCGGCAAAGGCGGGCAAATCGCCACAAGCCTGTGCCGCCGCAATGGCGTTTTCGACAGCGTGTTTAATGTGATCTCGAATCATGATATCTAGCAGGCGCGATTGCGCAGCTTAAGGAAGAAGTAAAACGATTTTCGCCTATCTCTGTAAAAGTCAAGTGGCTCCGTGACTGAAGTCGCCCCTAGAGGCTTCGCCGATTGCCCGCCTACGCGGGCAAAAATTGCGTCTCCGAAGGGGGACGCTCGGCGAAGCCTCTAGGGACGACTTTGAGTCGTCTATCAAATTAACCCAATGCAATATCCAACTTCAGCGCCGCCGCACCGACCAACTCATTCACCTGCGCCACCGAGGTGGCACTGGCAATGGGGGCGGTGATGCCGGGGCGTGCCAACAACCACGCCACCGCCACTTGGCCCATGGTTGCGCCGGTGGCTTTGGCCGCCGCATCCAATTGCTCGATCACGGCGAAGCCCTTGTCATTCATATAACGGGTGTTGACATTGGCAGCACGGGCGGTGCTGGGCAAAGGCTGGCCTTTGCGATATTTGCCGGTTAAAAACCCAGCCGCAAGCGCGTAATAGGGGATGACGCTGACATTGGCGGCGCGGCAAATGGGCAATTGGTCGGCCTCGATGTCACGGTCAACCAAGTTATAACGCGGTTGAATGGTCTCGTAGCGTGCCCAGCCATGCTTGGCGCTCACTTCGAGCGCTTGATATAAACGTGCGCCGCTAAAATTTGAGCAACCGAGCGCCCGCACTTTGCCTTGTTGCACCAAGGTGTTAAAGGCCTCCATCGTCTCTTCCATCGTCACGGTCGGGTCGTCTACGTGCGATTGATATAGGTCGATGTAATCGGTTTGTAAGCGCTGCAACGAGGCTTCGACCGCTTGCATGATATAGGCTTTGCTCAAGCCTTTCTTGTCTGGCGCCAGTTCACTGCCGCATTTGGTGGCGAGGATGATATTGTGGCGGTTGCCGCGGGCCTTCATCCATTTGCCCAAGATGGTCTCAGAAATACCCACTTTTTGTGCCCACGCCGCATATACATCGGCGCTATCGATGAAATTGCCGCCACCCGCCACAAAAGCGTCGAGCACCTCAAACGAGGTGGCCTCGTCAATTGTCCAGCCAAATACGTTGCCGCCCAAACAAATGGATGACACTTGAATGTTGGTTCTGCCTAAAGTTCGTTGTTGCATGATGTGGGGTATTGTAATTTACCTGCAAAATCGCGCATAAACCTTTTGTGAGCGTTGGTTGACATTTGAATCGCCTTGACAGCCAACCCGCGTGCCAATTCACTAGGCATGGTGCGAGATGTTACCGACGATGCAACGCTTACCAACCATCAGCGACACCAAAAGTTGTTTGGCCTGTTGCACGACCGCGACAAAGAGGTCGCACAAGCATTCGACAATCCGCGTCGGTCTGTTGCGTTCCAACTGCTATGTATCATCTGCTCTTGGGGGTTGTTGTCAGAGTCCAAATTGAGTGAGTTTAGTGAGCACATCAAATTCTTGCTTGGGGAGCGATTGGCGGCTACCAGATGTCTAGGCCTTACACTCAACTTAACTTTTTTTTACCACGAAGAACACAAAGATTAATCCTACTTCGTATCTTTTTTGCGGTCTTTGTGCGCTTTGTGGCGAAATATTCTTTATGTGCCTAAGTCATAAGACTGTATTTCTTAAAAGACAACCCAGCATCCTGAGCGGAAGGCTGGCCTAATACTAATGCTCAGGCACAAAATGAATCTCCAGCCTGAAGTCGAAGGGGCGGAAATTCGCCACGAAAGTCACCTTCTTAGACTGCGCAGCACAGTAAAACCATAAGTTCGGCATAAAAACCACACGCTGCTTCGCTCAGAATGCTTACACTTTTCTTTAAGAAACACTGTCTAAGGAGATCGAAATGGGCAATATAGCATTCGTATTAACAATCAATATCAGATTTGTTTTACCTAGACAGGATCAAACGCGGATCAAGTTGAAATTGTTGATTATCACTAAAGGGTGAAAAAGATGACAAACTCAATACGAGTTACTACCCATCATGCGCCAACACATCCCGACGAGATGCTGTTGGAAGAATTTTTGGCAAAGTTTTTCGGCATGTCAGCCAAATTCTGGCTAAAATTGCAGTTGCGCTGGGACCTGTATCACGCCCAACAGGCTGAACAAGAAACGCTAGAGACGATACACCGTTATATCGCGGTTGCTGGCTAGTGTTTGTGGGTTTGCTACCTAGTATTGCCTCACCTCACTCTAAAACTCAACGCCGCAAACGACAAGGGCGGCAAAGTAAACTCGGCCTGCCCGTCGGTGACAACAGCAGCGCCAAATGGCTGGGCGACGACGACATTGGGCTGGGCGTAGCTGTTAGCGACCTTGGCGTTGGGGCCGGTCACGATTTCGCCATCAATAAGGGCGCTCAGAGTACGGTCGGACACATTCACCCGCACCGGTGCTGGCTCGGTTTGGCTGCGATTGGTGGCAAACACGTGTAACACCGGCTCGCCATTGACATCGTGACCCAAAATCACACTGCTGTCAATCATCGCCACCGTGCCATACAAGTCGCTATCGTAACGCGGGCCATCGACCACCACCCGCAAGGCTGTGCCGCTGCGACGTTTGCTCATCATCTCAATCGGGTAAAAAATGCTTTGAATGAGCATGTCATCGCCTTGGGTAAGAATGGGCGCGATGACGTTGACGATTTGCGCGATATTAGCAATCTTGACGCTATCGGCGTGACGCACAAAGCTATTTAAAAAGCCTGCCACCACCAACGCATCTTCAAGGTTATACACTTCTTCGATCAAATGCGGCGCGAATTTGCCCTCGCCATCCATTTGCATATTTTTATACCAAACATTCCACTCATCAAAACACAAATAGGCACGTTTTTTGCTGCGTTTTTTGGCCTGCACAAAACGGCATACCGCGTCCATCTCCTCAATTTGTTGGTCAATCGAATTGGTGATGGCGAGATAATCGGCAGTGTTTTCGCAGTTGCCATAATTGGGGTGTGGGTTGCCGACATAGCGGTGCAAACTAATGTAATCGGCATAGTCGCCAAGATGCTCAAGCACAGTTCGATCCCAATCCATATAGGTCGGCAGCCGAATCGAACAGGTGCCACACACCACTGTTTCAATCGTTTTGTCGGTGTCCTTCATCATCTTGGCGGCCTGTTGGGCGCGAATGGCATATTGATCAGCCGGCACATGCCCAAGCTGCCACGGGCCGTCCATCTCATTGCCCAAACACCACAATTTCACCCCAAACGGGTCGCGGTTGCCATTAGCGGCCCGCATATTGGCATATTTTGTGCCCGCTGGCGCGTTGCAATACTCCACCCAATTTCGCGCTTCTTCGGGCGTGCCTGTGCCTAGATTGACGGTCAGCATCGGTGTCCAATCCATTTTGCGGCTGAGCGCCATAAACTCATCCGTGCCAAATTGGTTGGTCTCGATACTTTGCCACGCCAATTCGCGCACGGTCGGGCGCAACTGCTTTGGCCCAGTGCCGTCCATCCAATGAAACCCGCTGGCATAATTGCCGCCCGGATAACGCATGGCGGTGTAACCCAGCCGCCGCAGCGCCCCTAGCACATCAGTGCGGCAGCCATCGGCATCGGCGTGTTTGCTATCGGGCTGATACACGCCTTCGTAAACGGCGCGGCCCATGTGTTCGAGAAAACCGCCAAAAATACGCGGGTCTACCTCGCCGATCTGAAATTGGGTATGGACGGTCAGGGTGCTTGGGTTCAATTTACATGCTCCTTAACGTTTTCCTTGGCAAATTTGCGCAGGGAAATGTTAATAAAAGGTTTCTCATGCACTATTATATATAGGGCGTTGTTAGCAACTTGAGTTTAGAGTCTAAACCGAACACAAGTTCACCTAAAGCAGATTTGAGACAACATAAAGCCGACGAGTAAAAATTTACACGCCTATAAAAAAATAAAGTTACTACTCAGGGCATAGAAACAGCTGAGTGAATAAGTGAGAAAATATAACACACAGGGATGAAACAGGCAGAAGAATTTACGGCAATATATCGGAGCGGGGAAGAAGCGACGATAAAAGTAA
>JAGWYZ010000106.1 GCA_018969115.1 Chloroflexota bacterium
CACTATATGGCCTTTGTGAACAGGGGCAAAGCCCCTGTTCACAAAGGCCATATAGTGGTTTCGACGAAAATTTGTTTTATCCGCCCCATTTTACTGAGAAGATACTTCGGCAAAAATAAAAGGCTATGAGTGGCAGGGTCAAAATATCATCTGATTAAAAATAGAGTCAAAAAATAGAATAGAGATATGTCCAATATGCAAAAAGCTGAGTGAGCTGAGTGAAAAGATACACAATATCGGCAAAGAACAACTGATCTGAGATTTGCTAATATGAATAAAAAATGTCGGTTGAAATACTTGCCATGCCGATATGAACGTAACAGTTTATTGTTTGATTATGCTCGGCTGGCCTTATGCCCAACCCATGCCACGATGGCGGTGAGGGTTGTACCCCATGTGAGGTCGGCGATCAGCATAGGTATTGCCCAGCGTTGTAGGGTTGCCATATTGGTTAATTCGTATGTGCCATACGCCACTAATCCCAACAATGCCCCACGACTCAGCGCCTGTGATGGGCTTGATGAAGGCTGAATTGTAAGTGTATAGATGCCGATCAGGTAAATGACATAAAACAAACCTGCCGCCCATAAGCGTGGTGCGGGGGTTAACCAATCCCCCAGATATTGGTTAAACATTGGCATGACGATAAAGTTGATGGCAAGGAGATCGAGTATTAACATGACGATTGCCATGATTGCAAAGGTGCGGGCTACTTTCATAAATGTATTGTAAATGCGATGCCGGCAGTTGTGAATTTATGTGAACTTTTCACAAAAATTTTCGACTATATCTGTTTTATGAAAAAAAACACGACTAAATTATTGGCTGTTGTCATCGCTTTGGTTTTAATAATGCTTAGTATATGGGTTGCGCCTTCTATAGAGGCGGAAAATAATGATCCGAATTTAGGCGTGGCGTATGCACGCTTGCAATCACCTTATGACGAGGTGCATTTCGTGCATAAAGCCAATACTGCAAATATTGGGGGCGGCGGCTTGGGCAATCATATAACGACGATTGATCATCCGGCGTTAAATGGTCAGCGTGAGGCCAAAATTTTTATTACTGCCAACTATAACCCCAATGGCGTGGGTGGTGTATATAACGATCATCCAATTGGGGCTTATTATTATGATGGTCGTTGGCGGGTTTTTAACCAAGATTTTGCCCCGATTCCTATTGGTGCAGCATTTAATATTTTTATTCCCAATAGTGCTTTTGTACATATCGCAACGGCGGCAAACATTGATTCTCATATGACATACGTTGGCGCGGAGTTGCCTACAGACTCAAGCCGACAGGTATTCGTCACACAAAATTGGTCGGTGTTTGGGGTGTCGAATCCAGCCCATATTGGGGTGTATTACAACGGCAGCCAATGGGCCATTTTTAACCAAAATCGCAGCATGCCCATGCCCAATCAAGCATCGTTTAATGTTGCCAGCTATTTGCCTACGGCTTTGGGCATTATTCAGCACACTGCTTTGGCAGCCAATACAGATGCTCATATTACTAGGCTCGATCATCCACAATTAAATGGCAACCCCAATGCCTTGATTCAATTAACTCAGCATTGGACAGCCGTGTATAACGATAAAGAAATTGGCGTTTATTATGATGGAACACGTTGGGCAATTTTTAACCAAGACTTGAGTGCGATGCCATTAAATGCCAAATTTAACGTGTTGATTAGTAATACATCTACTGATGCAACAGCCACCCCAACCAATACTCCTGTGCCTGCAGCAACCAACACGCCATTGGTGGCTACCACAGCAACCAACACGCCATTGGTGGCTACCACAGCAACCAACACGCCAGTGGCAGCTGCCACAGCAACCAACACGCCAGTGGCAGCTGCTACAGCAACCAACACGCCAGTGGCAGCTGCTACAGTAACCAACACACCGGTGCCATTGGTAACAGCTACGCCTGCACAATCAGGAGTGGCAGTTATTCCATTTATGGTTAATGCCCGGGTTTATATACCGCTAATGATGTGTAATGCCTCTTTGGGCAGTGGGCAATGTGTGTTGCGTTAGAGCGAAGGTTAAGACAGCCTACAGCTTAGTGCACGTCCTCAGACACGCACTAAGCTGTATATAGATTTAGAATTTGGGTCAAATGCAATACTTTTGCTAATATGTTTTTAGATTGGGAATACCCCTAACTTTATGGGCGCAAAATGTATTTGAGGGGCAAGAAGTAAAATTAGGCGAAGGTATTGAAATGATTAACGCGATTTGTAGCGTGTTGTGATGATTGAGAAATAAACTTTGTTGGCTAAGATCGATGGTTCGGCTGAATTAGGAGCACCAGAGGTGGGTACGGGGGCTGGAGTGGCGGTGGCTACTGGGCTTTCTTCGATCTTCAAACAGCCACCTTCGGCGGTGTTGGTTTCTACCATACGTTGTGAAAATGTGCGAATATTATTAATGATGGCGGGGTCGCCAGTCATATCTGCAAAACTTAGGATGATTTTTGAGAGTCCGCCTCGTTTATCACAATAACTCATTAGTGTGCCATCCATCACCGTAGGTGTGCCGCTAAAGCAGGTGCTTTCACCCGACCAACAGGTGTCATACCACTGACCATTGGCACGTTTTGTGCAATGTGAATGGCGGCTGCCAAACGCGTGTCCCAATTCATGGGCTGTCGCCACTAAATCCCAATTGTCATCTGAGCGTGTGGTTGAAAACTGACCATTCATATTACCTACCGCTGCAAAATCATAGGCATCTTTGGCGTTGTAGTTATACCAACAAGCCGATTCAACATAAGCCGCCCCGCCGCCCAGTTTTTTGCCTGATAAAAATAACACGGCTGAACGGGCACGTGTGCTTTCATTGGTGCTCCAATATGTTCGCACTTCGCTTAACGCCGCGTGAGTTGTGGTAGCGGTCCAAGGGTCATTTGGGGTGGTTGCGGCACGCAAAAATGACACGCGCATTTGCACATTCATTTCGCGGTTGTAAATGGTATTTATTGCATCGATCAGTTTATAAATGTAGGTTTGTACGGCTTCTTGGCTGCCGCCAAAGGCAATAAACCCTTCGTAATCGACTTCGATAGCAAGATCTGCGACGAGTTTTTTGTCTGCTAAAAATTCATCTTGGGCTGCTGGCAAAGCAATATGCGCGGCCTCAGTTTTAGCCGAGAATCGTTGAGGTGGCTCGGCTTCATCAGACAGCACATTGTCAGAGATATCGATAGTGTCATCGCGATTAATTGGCTTTGCTGCGATGCCGAATGCTTTGTATTGGCTTGAGTTTGTGGCTAATTCATTTGAATTAGTGGCATTAGTGGCAATGGAGGTCGCATAGAGAATAGTGATCGTCGCCGAGCAAACTGCTGCTGCCAAAGTACCAATAAGACATAGTAAAGTTGATTTACGGATAGCGGTTTGCATAGTTCTAAATTTTTGAATGCGACTTAAGGCTCGTCTTTACCTAAGACTTTAGTCGTAGATCTGATAGTTCAGATTGTAGCGATGATTATCCCCTAAAATGAGATACTAAATATCTTAAAAACAATAGATTACATTCTGATTAACAATTCTGGGCTTTCTAAAGTCCATAAAAATTCATTCAGGTCATTTTTGACATCGAAGATGTTTTTGACCTCACTACAAGCTTTTGCAGTGCGTTTTAAGACATACAAAATCATGTGTCACCAAAATTATTCAGAATGTAATCTACTGACTACTGACTATTTATTACTGATTGGGCATCGGTGCTGGCAACATAGGCAAAAGCAAATGACCGCTGTTGCCAGCAAATAGCGGGCGCAAGCCAGCCATACGGCCATCATGTTTACCTTGTATATAGGCAATAATATTGTAGCCCTTTTCATATTCTGGTGGGGTAGGGTGTTCGCGACTCGGTTTAAAGTCGCGCAAGCCATCAGGGCAAACATACACAATGTGATATCCGGCTGCAATCAGCACCTCAAACACATCCCAAGGCGTGTAACCAAATGCCCGTTCCCATGGGGCAAACACCTCTATTAACATGATCGGTGGCTTGGGCGATTTTAATAACTTGGCTGCGCCATGTAACACCAACAACTCGGCCCCCTCGACATCTATTTTGATCATGTGCGGCGCTGCAATTTGGCCCGACGCAATTAATCCATCCAATGTCACACATTGACACTCGAAAATGTGAGATTGCGGCGGCGTTGCCGCACCCAAGGCTTGCTGCCATTGCTCGGCCTGGGCCAATGATGCCGATTGCGACGCATCGCCCGGCAAATTAAACACCGCAACTTGTTCGACATCTGAAACCCCCACTTGCAATGGCGTAATTTTGGCCTTGTTTAACCGAAAATCATAACGAATATTTCGGCATAGTTTCTGATAAGTATTTGGAATTGGCTCAAACGCAAACACTTGCCCAGTTAGTCCGGTCAAGTGTGCCATGTATAACGACACCGAGCCATAATTTGCACCGATGTCATATACCACATCCCCACATTCTATCAACGCCTCATAAAGCTGATCTTCGAGCGATTGTGGGGCGCTACGGTAATGTTCTTGAATCACACGAATATAATGTTTGAGGCGATTTAACATAAACGATTAAGATTTTAGAGATTGGCGCAACTATCAGTGCTAAAACAGAGCACAAACAAATGAGTTAGATATGTGAAAGGCAGCACTCAAAATAAATCGTTGTGGCTGCCAGTACGATGCAAAAATATGGTTTGGTCGTCGATGCTATAAACGAGTAGCCAATCAGGTTCAATATGACAATCCCGAAAGCTTTTATAGTCGCCAATGAGGGCATGATCTTTATGCTTTGGGTCTAAGGGTTGTTCATTGGCAATGTTATAAACAATTTCCAACAGTTTATCAATATCTTTGCCACGCTTACGCATCGTTTTGACATCACGCTTATACTGTTTACCAGATGATACAGCTTTCATAGCTCGCGCATTTCTTTTGCAAAATCAGCAAAGCTTTGTGGCGCACCTATATCTTTGCCCTGTTTTGCATCATCTAGCACTTTGCGGGTTTTAGCATTAGGAATGTAATTCATATCAAATGGTAGTGCTTGCTCGGCTACGACACGAGTAAGAAACACCCGAATTGCATCAGCCTTGGTTAGACCAAGACGCTTAAATACGATGTTAGCTTGTTCAAGCAAATCTGGTTCAAGCCGAACAGGATAGGTTTTGGTAGTCATGCGCCGATTGTATACCATTTGCAATACAACACCTCCGCTTTTCTTTGTGGTCTTTGTGTTCTTTATGGTGAAATTTCTTGATTTGCATAAGTCCTAAATATATTAGCGCAGGTATTCTACGATAGAGTTATGTTTATGAGCGCAAACTGTATGGCATTTCGTGGTCTTAAATTAACAAGTGGCTGATGAAACACTGAAATACCCAGTGCATCAAAAAATGTCTTTTAGCCAATATTGCAAGTGTTTTAATCGATACATGATTTTTTGTGTTAGGCCGCGCTTCTTTGGCGCAACCTCGGCACTATCAGCGGCAAAATCATAATTGCGATTAATATGTTGCCGATAATCAGTTAAATCGGTAAAAACAACATTGCCACCGGGTCTGGTGGCCAAAGCCAACACAATCCGCTCGATAGCATGGGCCAGTGTCACATCAATTTGCCCACGCTCAGGCTCAAACGTAAATTGCGAGCTTATTTTTAGCAGGTCATCGGCAATATCTTTACGAATCCAATACATCGAACCCGCCGGAAATGGCGGCAGCGCCGCTTCATCTAATTGAACGTTAACCATTGACAAAAGCGCCCGCATCTTTTGTAAATTACCACCGATATATTTTTTGCCATCCACAATATGCCCACGCGGGGCGACTAACGCCACGTTATTCTCAGCATTGGCAATAAATGGCAAAAGTGCGCGATTACTCGTTAAATCCGCCACCACCTCATTGCGCCAACGTGCCCCTTCTTGCAAATGTTTCGATTTTTTACCATGTATTTTCAAAATAAAGCCATAATCTAAATGTTGAATTTTGGCTAAAACCGACATAAACGGCAAAATATCGCGGCCTCGATTTTTGACCGGCAACACCCGTGCCGCAGGCAAAATCGCCAAAATCGCAGCCCGAAATTCATCTTCACGCTTTTGGGGAACCGTTACATACACATCGACATCATCTTTCAACGGCAATAACGCTGTCAATAATTCTTGAATAAGATCGACATAAAAAATATGAATGATGGCAGCGTGGGGTTTTTCTTTCACCCACAAGCCATTTTTTGCGCCATATTGCCCCGCCCAACGTTGGGCCAATGTCGCCCAATCAAAATCATTGGCGCGTGTCAGGGCATTGTGTGCCAGTTCGGCCCGCAATTGTGGATTAAGCAATAACGTCGCAAAACCATCCGCCAAGGCTTGGGCATTGCCGGGCGCGACCAACACCCCGCACGGTTTGTCACCTAACAACGTTTCGCCTCGGTCGCCGACATCGCCCGTCACGACAGGTGTGCCACAGGCCAAACTCTCCACAATCTTTAAAGGCGAGCGTGCGCCCATCACAGGCCGGTCAAACACTGGGTCAACCGAGCAAATGGCATCGGCATAATAGGCCTGCGTTTGTGCCAACGGCACGCGCCCCACCCAATCAATTGCCTCGCCAACCCCTAACCTTTGCGCCTGCACCATCAGATCGGCACGATCATCGCCATCGCCGACCATCACCAAACGCACATCGGTAAATTGGCGGCGCAGCAAGGCAAACGCCGCGATGAGTAAATCGGTGCCATGCGAGATTTTACTCATTGTGCCAACATAAACAATCTTAGGCACAATGGGGTGAGGATTGGGGATTAAGGATTGAGGATTAAGGGTTGAAATGCCGTTTGTCACATAAATTATTTTATCGGCAGGAATGCCAAGCGAGCGATAGCGATCAAACAAAAAATGGGTATTGACCGTAATGGCCTCAGCCAATCGTGGCAAACGATCTTCAAAGAATTGCACCAATTTTTTTTGCCACGCGCTGCTAAAACGATTCGATTCGGCCTCATAATCGTCACAATCAACGTGTAAAGGGCGATTAAGCCAGCGCGACGCAATCAGCCCCGCCAGCCCGTTCATCGGCTGCGGTTTGCACACTTGAATGACATCGGGCTTGAGTGCAATGGCATGTCTCGCCAGCTCAAATGTAGCGCGGGCGGTAATGCCCAACAATTGCAACGGGCCAAAATACCGCCGCGCACCCGGTTTGCCATAAACGTGCATTTGCCCAACATGTTGCGCCACTAATGTACCGGCCGTGTTCAATACCACCTGCTTGGCTTTGAGTTGGTCAAACATCGGGTGCAACATCAATATATGCACTTCATGTCCGCCCTTCACTAACTGATGGGCGATGGGTATCCATCGACCTTGTGGTGATGCATCATCGATACTGGAGGTGCAAAGGAAAATAATTCGCATCTAAGAAGGAGTGCAAAGTGCAAAGCCATTTTTTACTTTGCACTTTCCACTTTTTACTTTGCACTTTATACTTTCCACTTCAAGCTCATAATATACGAGGCGATTTTATTGCAGTCTCGGTCATATCGTTGCGCCCCATCGCGGTCATTTCTTCCACCAAATCAATCAGCGGCGACCACGACGATGTCGTTTTGTCGGCCTTAATCGCGGCAGAAAATGACTGGGCCAAATTATGCTCAAAAAAATGAATAGTTGCTTCAGCCAACGCTGCGCTATCGGCGGGCGGCACAATTAACCCAGTCAGATGATGATGAATGGTCTCTGGCATTCCCCCAACCGAGGTGGCAATCATGGGCTTCTCGAAGCTGATGGCAAGTTGGGCAATGCCGCTCTGGGTGGCTTCGAGATAAGGCATGGCAACGACATCGGCAGCACTAAAATAAAGCGTAATTTCTTCATTTGGGATGTAATTGCTGTAAAACAACACAACCTCTTGCAAGCCAAGTTGTTGCACCAATTCACGATATGGGCGCTCATCCTCCCAAAATTCACCTGCCACAATTAATTTGACCGGGCGTGATTGGCGAATTTGGGGCAAGGCCTCAATTAAATAGCGCAACCCCTTATACCGCCTAATAAAACCAAAAAACAACATCACCTCGTCGTTGGCGGCCAAACCCAGTTTTGCGCGTGCCTCGTGAATGGGCATGGGCGTGCGATTAAATACATCAAACGGCGGCAAGGCCGTGCCTTTTACCCGTGCCTTTGGCAAGGCACGGCGTAGCAAGGCAAAATCTTCCTCGCTCATGACAATAAACGAATCACCCCGCCACAAAATGCGCCGCGCCAAAAACCAATCTAATACCCCGCCATCAGGGGGGATGAGATGATGACAGATGAACAATACATGCATTTTTGCCAAGCTCGAGGTGCGCTGAATGAGGCGGGTTAACAAAAACAACATCGGCGACCAAAACGGCGTCCACCATTGCAATAACAGCAAATCAGGCTGCTCTTTTTTAATAATTTGATACGTTTGCCACCACGAAAGCGGATTAAGTGGCTCTAGCACTCGGTCACAAGGCACCTGTAAAACATCCGATTTTGATGATGGGTCGAGGGCGGTATTGCCCGGAAAAAGCCACTTAGGGTATTGTTTGAGATACGAGATAAAACGCACTTCGTGACGTTGCCGCAAATGTTTTACTAACAACGTGGTGTAATGTGCAATCCCCCCGCGAAAGGGGTATGTGGGACCGATAACAGCGATTTTCATGGGGAGTAGTTCAGTAGTCAATGGTCAATGATCAATGGTTAATGGTTAATGGTTAATGGTCATGAGTCATGATTTATAACCATTAACCATTAACCATTAACCACTAACTATTGACCACTCAATTCATATATTTCAACGCCACCTTCTGAGTAGACCATTTTAAAGGCAGAATGACGGCGCAACAACTCAACATTAATGCGATCTGCGCCATTGGGTGGCGGAAAAGGTTTGGCCCCGCTATAAATATGGGTAACACCCGCCCGCCGCAAAATATCAAGCGCGGTTGCACTGGTCAAGTCAATTGATACGGGGGTGGGATCGGTTAAGCGCCGCCTACGCAAATTTTGATACATGGGGTTGATACGGGCAAATAAATCTTCGCCATTTAACCCACGTTCGCTACCATAGGTAATGGGAGGCAACGTCGATTGACGCTGCGTCATCAACGGAATCCACCAGCCGCCATCACTGCCAGCAATTAATGAGCCACCATAAGCCGGAAAGCCATTGACAAAAAAACGCGCCGCAACGGGGGTGTTTTGGCGTATCCACATCATGGCGCGTTGGTCGGCCTGATTGTAAATTTGGCGCTCTGATTCGGCGATGTTGATTTGCCAAGTGCTGCCCCACGCGGCTAAGACCAGCAACGCCACACATGGAACAGACCGCAACGGCGCAAGCCGCAACCGTTCGACACCAATCAACACCCAACCCCAAACGGCAGCCAAGGCATAGCCCGCCAATGGAATGAGAATGACATAAAGCGGGCTGAAGCCAGTCAAATAATCAATCAACCCAGCACCGGGTAAGCCAAGCACATAAGGCACAATGATGAGCACCAATGATGCCGCCCACAAGGCGGGCATGACCAAAAGCCAAGCCCGCCGCCGCAAGGCCAATAATGTGCCGACCGCCGCCAGCCACAGCAATGGGGTTTTGATGAAATGTGGCACAATCGGCACTAATACCGCCGCTTGGGCCACAATTTGTCGCACCTCTTCGGTGTCATTTGGGGTGACATAACCGCTGGTATTGCGCAACAAAAAACCACTGCCAACGTTCACCAACCAAGGCGCGGCCAATATCAAAGCAATAAGCGTGCTAAAACCCGCCATCAAGATTAGCCTCAGTTGTTCGCGCAACGTTTTGGCGCGTAAGAGCGCCATTAACAACAACAATGCCACAAACATGCCTGCAAACAGGGTGACCAAATAATGGGTTTGAAACAAACACGCCATAGCGATGGAATTTAAAATTGAAAATTGAAAATTGAAAATTGAAAATCCCAATTTTTCATTTTCAATTTTCAATTTTAAATTTTCAATTGTGAGCGCCAGCACCACCACCAACACATTTTGGCCAGTGAGTTGGGTATAGCGCCCCATATTGACCACAAAAGCTGGGTAGAGGTTATAAAAACCAGTGAGCGCGGCGGCAATCAGTGCAGCGAGTGGGGCGAATCGGGCTTGGCTGGGTGCAGCTAACTTGACCAGCCGCGAGGTCAGCAAAAAGGCCAGTGGCACAGCCCATGCGTTCATCAATTGCCCAGCAAATAGCACGGTGCGCGGAGTTTCGAGGCCGCTTAGCCACGTGAGCATGGCCGCATTGGCGTGAAAACCAAAATGATAGGTGAATGTGCCAAGCTCGGCATAGGGCAACCAATTCTTAAACAAAGCGCCATTTTCGGCGATCAACTGCGCCATCATGGTGTGATGATAGGCATCGCCAAGCAACCCCACCGGCAGATTGCGTATCGCCCACATCCGCCCACCCAAAGCCACGATGGTCAATATGATTAACATTGGGGCGCTTAGGTCACGAGGGGGGAATGGGGTGACGGCGGGTAAAGAGCGCGCGGCGATATGGCTGCGCCAACGCCTTACCATGCGCCACACACAATAAATCACCCCCAAACCGACATAAACCCACGCCAACAACGGCGACCAACGCACACCAACAACACTTGTTAACTCGACGAGTAAGGCTGGCAGGGCCGCACCAAACCCAACTGCCAAAGCCAACGTTTCAGCAAAATTAAAATCGGCCTGATGCAAGGCACAGCCTGCCAACAATTTGAGCAAGGCATAGGAAGGTGCGAGATACAGCAACAAGCCAACTGGGATAATGATAGCAAGCTCGACAACAAATGGCAGGGTGAGCAGTTGAATACTGCCACTGGGGCTAATAAGGGGATTCACGCGGGCGAGATTATACGAAATTCTTCTCTTGCCACACCCAACGCCATATTGGCCTAAACCCCAACCGCTCATATAAACGCAAAACGCCGGTCGGGTTATCGCTATCAACACCCAGTCGCAAATAATCTAGGCCAGCGGCACGGCAATTGAGCATAGCCTGCGACACCAGCGCTGCCACTAAGCCCATTTGATCCTCAAATAATCATCGATGGCACGCCAAGCCGATGCGTCATGCTCGGGCTGATAGGTCAAAAATTTAATGTTAGCTGGCAGTACCACTGGCGAAATTAGCTGATGCAAATCACGCCGCATCCGATAGATGACACACGACTCGGCATAACCATATTCCTTAAAAAGTTTCAGCCGGTCTAATTGACTGTCACACGCCCCCACCCGATACAATCGTCGCAAGCCACTTTCAGCATATTTGCCAAGGCGTTCGGCGGCACGGTACTCACCCCACGTTTGTAAATAATGGCCGATACCACGCCGCCGATGCACCAGATGCACCAGCGCAGTCAAAGTAGCTGGTATTTCGCCAACCGGTTCGGGGGGCACAAATACCCACATCAAGCCGACCACCGAACCTGTGCCATCAAGGCCGACAAGACAATCGTATTTGGCCCTGCCATAAGGGTCGCTAAAATCAGCCTTAACCTCTTGCCAAGTCACAATGCGGTTGGGTTAATCTTGTACGCTCACGGCGCGTTGCAAATTGTAAATTTGAGGTAAATCGGCAAGGGTAGCAGGGCGAAATATATATTGAGAATTCATGTTTATTTGTGGCTATGAAGCCATGAGCTTTGAGTTATTCCTCATGGCTCAAAGCTCACGGCTCAAAAAGGCACTTGCTATTTTTATCATTCTGACGCAAAATATACCAGTTATGAACGTTGTAGCATTATCCGGTGGTGTTGGCGGCGCCAAGTTTGCTGATGGTCTAGCCCAAAGTGTTGGGCCAGAGGCACTGACCATTATTGTAAACACAGCAGATGATTTTCAGTTGTATGGGTTGCGTATTTCGCCAGATCTAGACACAGTGATGTATACCTTGGCTGGCTTGGCCAATGTTGATACAGGTTGGGGGGTGTCGGGCGACACCTTTGAAAATTTTGGCATGTTGGCCAAATATGGGGTGCAACCTTGGTTTCGGGTGGGGGATCGCGATGTGGCGACGCATTTGCTACGCACCGAAATGATGCGGCTGGGGGCCACATTAACCGAAGTAACCCAAGTGTTGGCCCAACGCTTAAATATTGCCCCACGTATTTTGCCCATGAGCAATGATGTGGTGCGCACGATGGTTGATACGGTTGAATTTGGGATATTGCCATTTCAAGAATATTTTGTAAAACACAAATGGCAACCAACCGTTAAAAAGGTTATTTTTGATGGCATCGAAAAGGCCAATGCCACCTTTGAAACCTTGCGGGCACTCGAAACCGCCGACACCATTATTTTGTGCCCATCAAACCCATATCTCAGCGTCGAGCCAGTGTTGGGTTTAGCTGGCGTAAAAGATGCCTTGTTTAATGCGGCGGCACCCATCATCGCGGTTACGCCCATTATTGGTGGCGAGGCCGTAAAAGGCCCTGCCGCAAAAATGATGCGCGAAATGGGTATTGACCCCACCCCACTCAGCGTTGCCCAACACTATGCCGAATTCATTAACGGTTTTGTGCTGGATGAGCGGGATGCCGAATATGCCGACGCAATTCGGGCATTGGGGTTGGGGGTGTTGGTGACAAACACTTGGATGCAAAATCGTAATGACCGCGCCGCCCTCACCTGCGAAGTGATTAATTTTGCCGACCAACTGCGCCCCGAAAAATTGGGGGGGTGTCGCTTGCCACAAAGATAAGCGGAGAAAGTTAAATCTATGCAAACAGTCACTTATCAAGACCTTGTTACAGAATTGCAAAGCCTATCGCAATCTCAATGGGAGGTTGCTTTGCAAGTGTTGCGAATGATCAAAACACAATACACATTTAACAACACCAAAGCCCCCCTCAAACAAGCTGCGGCTTTCGATGATGGGCTTCCGGCATCATCATTACGGGCATGGTTAAATATTACACCTTTAGCAGGTGATGCGCTCAAAGATAGCGAAAATATGTATGAGCAATGAACCCATCCAACGAGTTCGCGTTATGGTTGATACAAGTGTTCTGGTGGCATTAGCCAGCTCACGCGACACCCAACACTTAAAAGCAATAAATTTGCTGCAAATGATCGAGGCTGTCAATAAGTATGACTTAATCTATTCTGATTGTGTTTTGATCGAAACTTTAACTGTTATTGCACGACGCGCCGAAGAACAAAAACGAACGGGGGATTTCGAGATGCTTGCAAACCAAGTATTGGTACAAGCATCTACTCCCGATAGCCTTGTGTGGCTATTGCCAAATGTGCGCGAGAAATTTAACGAGTGCGTTCATCTTATGCTACAAACTTCAGGTCGGCTCAATTTTAATGATGCGCTTATCGCCATTGCTTGCAAAGCGTATGAAATCGAGCATATCTTATCGTTTGACAGCGATTTCGACCAAATTACTTGGCTAACCCGTATCGGAGGCTAGCCCCAATTTTATTGAACATATAGTTCTCAGCCTGTTATTTTCAAGAAAACAGTTGAGTGCTTATGTGATCTTTGTTATGCCCATCGCCGCACTCATTCCGGTTAAATCGTTGACCCATGTTAAAACACGGCTGGCAAATACATTGCCTTTGGCAGAACGCGCAAACTTTGTGCATGACACAGCGCGGCGCATTGTGTCTGAATTGCAAGGCATCGCCGACCTAACGCCGATTTTGCTAACGCCCGATGCTGAGGTAGAGCGTTGGGCCAAAACATGGGGCATTGCCAGCTTGCGCGAACAAGAGACCGGCCTAAATCAAGCACTCGATTTGGCGCGGCACAGCTTGGCGCAATTTGAGGCCTTGCTCATTGTTCCGGCAGATTTGGCTTGGTTTGGGCGCGAAGATGCACTGGCAATATTGGCTTTGGCGCAGTCTGCGCCCGCTTGTGTGGTCATCGCCCCAGACCGGCATGGGCAAGGCACAAATGCCTTGTTGATTAAGCCGCCTACGGCCTTAAGCTTGCATTATGGCGAAGGCAGCGCCATTGCCCATGCCGATGCCGCCCGCAAGGCAGGGCTACCGGTTTATTGGTATAGTTCAGGTGCGACGGCGCTTGATGTTGATCAACCTGATGATCTCATTCTTTTTCATGCTGCACCGTTTGTGTTGTAAGATA
>JAGWYZ010000107.1 GCA_018969115.1 Chloroflexota bacterium
TCGCGTCTAGCAGCCATTTCTACACCTCGAAAATAATTTGTTCCGATATAATTATGGCATTAGCATAGAGGCTAATCTATGGGTTAAACTGTCAATCTAACTTGAACCATGCCTAAAAAATCGCACAATTCTAATTTGTTTTTTAAAAAAATCAATGAAATCAAATTTTGAAGAGGATTGTTTTATTGCTTAGAATATTAAAACCAAAATCAATTAACATAACCGAAAGAGCAGATGTTTGATTTAACAATTTGAGATAACAAATGAGATTTAATTCCTTATTTGGTTTTCCATTTCAGTGAATGGTAAGTGTTTGTTTAGTGGTAGCACAAAATACAGTTTCTACCAAAATAAAAATCGCTCCTCAAGCACACCTGAGAAGCGATTTTTATTTTGCGCTTCTTCGATTTTATACCTTTGGTTACAAATATCGGTCAGGGTTCAACATCGTCAAATCAATTTCTGGTTGTTCTTCCGACAAAATTTGCGCCATCAGTTTGCCGGTGATGGGGCCAAGGCTGATGCCAAGCATGGCATGACCAGTGGCGACGCTGAGGTTGGCATAGTTGCGACTGCGCCCAATGTAAGGCAAGCCATCAGGCGAACATGGACGAAAACCAGCCCAAGGCTGCACATCTTTAAAATCGTCGAGGGTGAATTCGGGCATGTATTTAGGCACCGATTTCAAGATGCCACGAATACGGGCTGGGTTAATCTTTGGGTCGAGGCCAGCGATTTCCATCGTGCCGCCCAGCCGCAATGTGCCCTGCATCGGCGTCATCGCCACCCGCGCCTCAGCAAACAGGGCGCATAGCACCGGCAACTTTTTGGGCTGCCTGAGTGTCAGGCTATAGCCTTTGCCGCCCTGCATTGGCAAATTGAGCTTTAGCCCCCGTGCCACGTGCGGCGAAACCGCCCCACCCGCAATCACAACCTCATCCGCCCGCAGCACCTCGCCCGCAGCCGTCTTTGGGAAAATGAGCACTGAATCCTGAGTGCTGAGTCCTGCTTGTTTGGCATCTCCGTATTCTTGGCTCTTGGTTCTTGATTCTTGGTTCTTAGCTCTTGGCTCTTGACGCTTCCCCTCTTCCCAGCCCACCACCTCGGTGTTCCACAAAAATTGTGCACCGCGAGCTTCGAGGTGGCGATGCAGGGCCGACATCAGCATCATTGGCGAGAGGTGGCAGTCACGCGGGTAATATATGCCGCCCAGCACATCCCAGCGCACATTTGGCTCAATTTGCGCCACCTGTTCGGCGGTCAATACTTCGGCAGGGATGCCAAGCTGACGCGCCTGTTCGGCAGTGTGGGCCGCCTCGTGCAAACTTTCGGGCGTTTTGCTCAATTCGAGCAAGCCTTTGCGCACAAGGCCAAAGACATTGCCAAATTCGTCTGCCCAATTTTCATAACATTGGCGGCTGGCGAGGCTAAGATCGCGAAAAACGGGACTAGATTTGGCAACGTGTTCGGGGGTGCAAGCCCGCATAAACTTCAAACCCCAATCAATTAGTCCCGCATCCAAACGCGGCTTAATGTAAAACGGGCTTTCGGAGTTCCACATCATGCGCAAGCCGGTTTGCACCATGCCCGGCGCAGCCAGTGGGGTGATGTGACTCGGCACGATCATACCGGCATTACCCAGCGAGGCCATATCATGCGTCGGTCCACCACGTTCGACCACCGTGACGTGATGCCCTTTCTCAGTTGCGTAATAGGCGATGCTCAGGCCAATAATGCCGCCGCCAATGATGAGGATTGATTTAGACATACGGGGTATTATAGGGTGTTGAAACTATGAATATCTCCCAACAAATAGACGCTTTTAAGCAACATTTTGGCGCTGCGCCCACGTTTGTGGCCCGCGCCCCCGGGCGCGTCAACCTGATCGGCGAACACACCGACTACAACGATGGTTTTGTCTTGCCGATGGCAATTGATCGCGATGTGACGCTGGTCGGCACGCCACGCAGCGATGCCCAAGTGCGCATCCATTCGCTCAATTTCAACCAAACGACTGAATTTTCGCTTGCCGACATTCAAAAAGCCGGCCCCGAATGGTCGCATTATGGGCGTGGGGTGGCGCTGGCGTTGCAAAAGGCGGGGTATCACCTGACCGGTTTCGATGCCGTCATGTATGGCAATGTGCCCATCGCTAGCGGGCTGTCGTCATCTGCCGCCACCGAGCTTGCCACCATCATGGCGTTTTCGGCTAGCGCCGACGAAAATGAAAAATTGAAAATTGAAAATGCAGAAAAAAATTCTGCATTTTCAATTTTGAATTCTAAATTTTCGCTGGTCGAAGCGGCAAAATTGGCGCAGCAGGCCGAGAATCAATTTGTTGGGGTAAATTGCGGCATCATGGATCAGTTCATCTCGGCATTGGGTGCGGTAGGTCATGCGCTGATGATTGATTGCCGCAGCTTGGGCTATGAGCTTGTGCCAATGCCACAGGGCGCAACCATATTGGTGGTTGATACCACTGCCCCGCGCACATTGGCGGGCAGCGCCTATAACCAACGCCGCGCCGAGTGCGAGGCTGGCGCGATTTTGTTTAACAAAGCCAGCCTGCGTGATGTGACGATGACCGAATTTAAAGCCTTGCAGCCCAAATTGCCGACGATTGTGATGCACCGCTGCGCCCATGTCATCATGGAGAATCAGCGCGTGCTAGATGCGGTGGCAGCGATGAAGGTGGGCGATTTGGAGCAATTGGGGATTCTCATGAGCCAATCGCACGAGAGTTTGCGCGATTTGTATGAAGTAAGCAGCAAAGAACTCGACGCGGTAGTAGACATCGCCCGCGCCGAGGTGGGGGTGTATGGTGCACGCATGACCGGTGCAGGCTTCGGCGGTTGTGCCATCGTGCTGGTCGCCAATGAACATGCCGCCGCCGTCGCCGCCAAAATCGCCGACGAATACCCGCACCACACCGGTCGTACGCCCAATATTTACCCCTGCGTGGCGAGTGCGGGTGCAGGCTTTGGGAAATTGAGTGAATAAATGATTGAGGAAAGCTGAAAACTCCGAATTACTAACCCTCAATCACCCATTTGTTCATTCACTCATTTGATTGTCCCGCGTGTCGCGCCGCACGGTTAGCCAACGGCGGCAGCCGTAGAGATGAAACCAGCGTTCAGTTTGCACCCCAGCAGGGTTGGTATACATAAATACGCGGTCAACATTACGGGCATCTGGGTCAGTAATATGATCCGGCACACGCGGGATTTCGCCATAGGTAAATTCTTCGATAGGGCGTTTGCCGCAGTGCGGGCAAGAAATTTGAATACTCATATGAGATTTTAGATTTTAGATTTTAGATTGCAAAGCAAAGCCAAAATCTAAAATCCAACTAATGTGTTCCTGCTGAGCCGCGATCCGCCATTGTGCGGTCGCGGGCGAAACGGTCAAGCGCAAACGGTGCGATCAGTTCGGGTATTTTGCCGGTGGCGATCAATTCGGCCATTTGCTCACCGCTGGCGGGGATGCCTTTGAAGCCCCACGTACCCCAGCCGCTGGTGATGACAAACCCCTCGACACCGGTAAAGCCCATGATGGGCGAATAGTCGGGACTCATGTCACACACGCCCGTCCATTGGCGCAAAATGCGCAGGTCACGCAAAAACGGCAGCAAGGTAATGGCGCGATACGACGTGGTTTGCAGCAAATGATGCCCCGTGCCATACGAATAGCTCGGCTGGCGATCAATCTCCGCGCCCATCAACATCTCGCCACGCGCCGTCTGCGAGACATAAAACAACAATGCAGGCGAGGCCAAAATCGGCTCGAATGAAAGCGAATAATGATTGGTGACAAAGGCCTGTAGCGGGTGGCTGCGAATGGGCAAGCGTACGCCAGCCATATCGGCCAATTGCGTCACCTGTCCGCCGACAGCGCTCATCACCACCTTGGCCGAGATCGGGCCAGCCGTCGTTTGCACGCCGGTCACTTTGTGACCTTCTTTCAACATGCCGGTCACGCTGATGCGCTGATGCACATCCACTCCACGTCGCATCGCGCCCTCGGCATAGGCCCACACCACACGGTCATGCCGTGCTGTTGACCCACTGTGATGATATGACGCACCCAACACCGGATATTCACCGCCGCCACTCAGATCAATTTGCGGGCAAAGCTTTTTCACCTCAGCAGAGGTGATAAAGTCAGTCTTCGAGCCAAAGGCCACATTCACTGCGGCCCGCGCACGTTCGGTACGCAAACCGGCCTCGTTATGTGCTATATTAATCAGCCCTTTTTGTTTATGCATGATCCAACGATCGGTCTCGGCTTCAAGGCTTTGATACAAATCCACGCTGCGTTGATAAAACTTGACCGATTCAGGGATGCCATAATTGGCGCGAATGATGGTGGTATTGCGCCCTGAATTGCCCGACCCGATGTAATTGCGCTCCAGCACCGCCACATTGGTGATGCCGTGCCGCGTGGCGAGGTAATAAGCCGCCGCCAAACCATGCCCACCGCCGCCCACAATGACGACATCGTAACTACGTTTGGGTTCGCGCCATGTCAGGTTAATTTTTTGCTCTTGAAATTCATTCATGCTAGTCCCGTCCTTTCTGCAAAATCATGCCCATAGGCGGCTGGCACAATGAGCAGGCCACGCTCGGCCTCTAGCCACAATTTGGCGGCGATGCCTGCCACAGCCCCTTGTACGAACACAGGCCGCGTAGCGGGCAAAGCCCACTCGCAATGCTGCTCAAAGATGGCTTGCAAGGCCTCGGCAGACAACCATACTCCCACAAACCCGCTGTCAGGCAAGATAATAGCGTGCGGATCGGCGATGGTGGGCAGTGACGATGCGAGTAACAACACTTCGTCGTTAGCGGCACGAAAAGCCAGCGCCTCGGCGGGCCATATGGTCGCATCTAGTGCCATCGGTGTGGCGACAATTCGGGTAAAAGGTAATGATTTAAGCTCTGGCACGTCCGCCCTCCTTATCATAAAATGGCACATCAACCCGCCGTGCAAGGCGACCATCAATCATGACTTCACTCGGCAAGGCCCCATTCACTAGCTTAAGCCAACCGAGCATGACGACTTTGCCCAATAGTGGCGAATGGGTGCTGGAAGTGACATAGCCGACATATTCGCCTTCGTACATGATATTTGCGCCCTCGAAGGTGGCGGGCGCAGACATCTCGAACCCGACCAATTGCTTGTCAAGCACAGTTTTGTTGGTGCGCTCAATGGCAGGTTTGCCGAGAAAATCGACTTTGTCCATACGCAGTGCCCACTCCATGCCAATGCGACGCGGGGTCGAGTCAAAATCAGTGTCTTGCCCAACGATGACGTGGCCTTTTTCGAGGCGCAATTGTAATAGCGTTTGCAGCCCATGTGGGCGAATGCCCAGATCAGCTCCCAGTGTCATCAGCGTTCGCCACAATTTTGCCGACTGGTCGACCGGATGATGCAACTCATACGACACCTCGCCGGTGAAGCTGAGCCGATAGACGCGGCAAGGCACATTGGCAATGCTGGCATGACCGTGTTGCATAAATTTGTAAGGCTGTGTCAGCCCAGCACGTTGCAGCAATTGGGTCGCCAGCGGGCCAGTGACATTGATCGCCCCCAACGACATGGTTTGGTTGAGGATGCGCACATCCATATTCCAACCTTCGGCCCAGTCGCGCAACCACATTTCGGCATGGCTAGAGCCGCCGCTGGTGAAGGTGAGGGTATAGCGCGTGTCGCTGTCTTTGCAAATGAGACCATCGTCCATGACATAACCACGTTCATCCAAAATGAGCACATAGCGCGAGCGCCCTGCCGCAATGCTCGACACTTTGGTCGGGTAAAGCCGCTCTAAAAACGCCAGCGTATCTGGCCCCGATACGATCATTTTGCCCAAGGTGCTGACATCGCCAATAGATACGGCCTCACGCACAGCCCAATATTCGGCCAAGGGGTTGCCATAATGCCAAGGTCGCCACCAGCCACCGATGCGATCCATCACTGCGCCCAAGCGCCGATGTTCGGCATCTAGGCCGGTGCGCGGGGTGGCGTGATGATGCGCTCCGGCTGCCACCTCGCCCAGGGTGAGTTGGCGCACCACCGGTCGGGCCGTGAATGGGGCTTGCACCTTGCTCAGACGGGTGATGTCGGGCATGGCGCTGGGATCGGCAGCGGCAGTGCGAGTTGCCAAGAAACTGCGCATGTGCGGCACGCACACCACGCCTTGGCAGGGGCCTGTGCCTGCCAACGTCGCTCGTTTGACCAATTCCATCTCGTGAAATCCTTGATCCCACACCCGTTGCAGATCGGCAGCGCTGACACTTGAACACGAACAAACCATACCGGCATTGGGGCAAGGTGGCAAATCAGCCTCGCGGGCCGCGTCGCCCACTGCTCGCACCTTTAGTCCTGCTGCCATGCGCACAAGCAGGTCACGCGGGGTGAAGCCAAGCCCTACCACTGCAGTGTCACATTCAATACGCTGGCTAAGGCCATTGTCATCTTGTATCACCACTGCCTTTAGGGTGTCTAACCCTTCAAATTGCAGCACTTGCCCCTTACGATGGGCGACGATATTGAGGGCAGGGCTGGTGCTTAAATTGACCGCGCCCCCCGATTCAACCACTACCACGCGGCCCAAGGCCACGCCTTTGGCTGCCAAATGGGTTGCTGCACGCGGGGTAACAATGCCGCGCAAATGGTTGCCGGGTGCGACAGGTTGAATTTCTGCCGCACCAGTGGCGACTACCACCTCGTCGTGGGCGTGAATGTGCAACATGCCGGTATCAGTGCGAGCCACCACCATCAGCTCTGGGTAAATGCCGACGACTTCTTGCCCGGCCTTATCGTCGAGGGTGATGACGCTTTTGCCTGCGGCAGTGGCAGCAGCGGCGGCGGCTTGCCCCGCCTCACCCATGCCGATCACGACAACATCGCAATGCAAATTGCGGGCGCTGACGGTTGGCCCACGTTGGGTATTTGGTGGTAGGTGCGGGTAATCGTCAGTGGGAAATGACTCGACGATCATGCCAGGTTGGGCCAATGTTTGGCAGGTGCGCACATAGGCCACGCCATTCACCGTTGCCAAACAATGCGGGCAATCGCCCGCGGCACACAAGCACCCGCCATGATTTGGGTGCAGCCCAGCCCGTTGCAGGGTGACTAACACGCTGTCGCCCGCCTCAAATGCCACTGGCATTGTGTTTACGATTATGTTCATAAGAGTTGAGAGTTGAGAGTTAGGGGTTGAGAGAAACACACTCTCAACTCTTAACTCTCAACTTGAGTAAGCGCTATATTCACGTCATCATACACCTCTTTGCATACTTGGGCAAGGGCAGCACGTTTAGCAGGGTCGATGGCGATGCCAAAGCCGCGCACGGTGACATGAATGCCACGTTCGGCGAGAGCGGCGGCGGCTTTTTGACAGCCGCGCACACCGCCAGCATTGTCTTCAAACACACAAGCCACTGCCCCATCTAACCCACACACCAACTCGTTGGCACGGCCTAAATGGGTGAATTGATAGGCGGCGGTGGCAGCTTCGGTGAGCGGTGTGCCGATGGCGGCCAATAATGCCGCAATAGATTGGGTGGCGGCAGGCTTGGCATAATCCCAAATCTTGCCGCCAAATTGATCGGCCAGCCATTGCATTGGCCCCAAGCCCATGTTGGGCAATTGCGAAATGCCCAATTGTTCAAGCGCGATTTCGGCTTCGGGAGTTTGATACAGCCCGGCGCGACTGTCGTCGGGCGGCAAACTGGGGCGAGCAGTGTAAGTAGTAGCAGCATGGCTCAGCACGACCTTACGCCCAGCATCGTTGAGCAGTGGCTTGTCGAGCGTGGCTAAAAACGACTCGCTGTTGAGCAAGGGTGGCAAATTAAAATGTTTAGCAAACATGTCGCTACCCAGCACCAGCTCGTAAATGGCGCGGGTGGTGATCGAGATATACGGGTCTTGCACTTCGTCGAGCAGAGCATGAATGTCGGGGTGTAGCTCGGCGGGTGATTCATACAAGAGTAAGTCGCGGGCGCGTTCGTTGGGCAGCCCGCTAAATTCAGTGCTGCGTCGTGCCCATTCCGCAAAATTAGGGCAGCGTTCATCGCCCAAATGCTTCATTAGCATATTAATGCCGATGCTAAACGGCACAGAATCCCATTCGTTGCTGTAACCACACGAATGCAACACGTTAATTTCTTGTTCGGTGGGGGCATGGAGCGGCAAACCGCGTTGCTGCCCCACCCATTCAATTGTCTTTCGCATGGCATGGCGATACCCATGATCATGAATGAGTGTGCCATCTATATCAAGGAGGAGGATGTTCATAATTAGGGAATTACGAATTACGAATCGGTGAAACTGGGGATGAAATGTCTAACCATCTTCAACAAATGCGTAATTTATAATTTTTAAAGTTCGCCCGCCACCAACGATTCAAACGTTTCACGGGGGCGGATAATGCGCCAGCCTTGACCATGAAGCATGACTTCGGCGGCACGCGGGCGGGTATTGTAATTGGAGGACATGACAAAGCCATAAGCCCCGGCATGTTGAATGGCGAGCAGGTCACCGCGCTGTAAATCGGGCAGAACCACCGCATGGGCCAAAAAGTCGCCCGATTCGCAAATCGGCCCCACCACCTCGTAAGAGTGCTGAGTGCTGAGTTCATTAACCATTGCCCATTGACCATCAACCATTAATTTATGCACCTGATGTGCCGCGCCGTAAAGTGATGGGCGGATAAGGTCGTTCATGGCGGCATCAACGACGGCATAATGTTTGTCACCATTGGTTTTGGTGTAAAGCACGCGGGTGAGCAATTGACCAGCCTCGGCGACGAGGTAGCGACCCGGCTCAATTTGCACATTGACCCCATCGGCGCAGGCCAGCGGCAACATGGCATTGGCAATATCTTCGACCGCGAGCTGTGGCTCATCAGGTTGATAGGCTACGCCGAAGCCGCCACCCACATCCACATGCGACAAATCAGCCCCAAAACTGCGACATTCTGCGACAAAATCGAGCAACACTTGCATGGTTTGGGCATAGGTGGCTGGTTCGAATAACAACGAGCCGATGTGAGCATGAACCCCCGCGATATTAACCCCGGGGTAGTTGGCTCGCTGCGCAACAAGGTCGAGGGCTGGCTCGACATTGATGCCAAATTTGCTGCTGCCTTTGCCAGTGGCGAGGTATTGGTGGGTATGCGGGTCTACCGCGGGGTTGATGCGCAACGCCACATTAGGGTGCAGCCCTTTGGCTTGGGCGATGTCGCTCAGCACGCGCAACTCTTGGGCGCTTTCGACGTTGAGCCAACCGATACCGGCATCGAGTGCCTCATTTAGCTCATCGTCGCGTTTGCCCACGCCTGCAAAAACAATTCGCTCGGCGCTCGCCCCCGCCAGCATAGCGCGACGCATCTCGCCGATGCTCACCACATCGAAGCCCGCACCCAATTCGCACAGCAGCTTGAGAACAGATAAATTGCTATTGGCCTTGACGGCATAATAGATACCGCATCCGGCAAACGCGGCGGCCAGTCTTT
The DNA here is from genome assembly GCA_018969115.1 of Chloroflexota bacterium. Classification (GTDB taxonomy): domain Bacteria; phylum Chloroflexota; class Anaerolineae; order J036; family Brachytrichaceae; genus AQU-03. Next base: position 9,515 of record JAGWYZ010000107.1, read on the forward strand.
GGTAATTGGCCGTGATCTTATCTTGGTCGTAGATATAGCACGGTGTGCCGACTTGGGCGGCAATTTCGTGCAGAAGGGTCTTTGTCATAGGGCGGAACTATACCAAAATAATACCGGAACCACTATCTGCTCTAAAAAACAGAGAGATAGTGGTTCCGGCATTATTTTGGCTCAGATTAGCCCCGCTATAACACCAATGCCCAAGGATTTTCGAGCAAGCGTTTGATCTCTGCCACAAATTGTGCCCCTTCGGCACCATCCGTGACACGATGGTCAGCCGCCAACCACAGCTTCATCATGTTGCGAATGACGATTTGCCCATCTTTGACTACCGGTGTTTGCACCGAGTTGCCAATCCCCAGAATCCCTGAATCAGGTTGATTGATGATGGGAATGACATCCTCTGTGCCATACATACCAAGATTGCTGGTGGTAAAGGTTTGCCCGCCTAAATCACCGGCTTGGCCTTTGCCCTCACGCACCCGCGCCGCAATCACAGGTACTTCGGCCCCAATTTGCTTCAGCGTTTTCTTATCAACATCACGCACCGTAATGACCAACAAGCCACCTTCCATCGCTACTGCCACCCCAATATTAATGGCTTCGCGATATTCAAGTGCATCGCCAGCAAAGATGGCGTTGAATTTAGGATACTTTTTAATCGCCAAGGCGGTTGCACGCACCACTAAATCATTCACCGAGACTTTAATCCCTTCAGCTTTGAGCGATTCGTTGATTTGCACTCGCATCGCCAATGCCACATCCATTTCGACCGAATTTGCCACATAATAATGTGGCACCGTGCCTTTGCTTTGCGTTAAACGCGCCGCAATGGTTTGGCGAATCTTAGTCAGCGGCTCGCGGCGGGTGCCGGCCAGTGCAGGCACGGCAGTAGCAGCAGGCGATGGCTTGGGTTGGGTAACTTGTACCACAATCGGGGCTGCCGTTGGGGCAGTGGGGGTTGGAATGATGACAGGTGCTGCTGGTTTTGCAATCACACTTGTGCCAGCTGCTGCTGCCGCCTTCACATCCTCAGCCACAATGCGGCCTTCTGGTCCTGTGCCTTGAGTGCGGGTCAGATCAACTGCCAACTCTGCCGCCAATTTCTTGGCGTAAGGCGAAGCAATGACCCGCCCAGTGTTGACAGGAGCTGGGCTGCGAACAACCGGCGCGGCGCTGGTTACAGCGGAATCTTGTGGTGCACCCACACTCGCCGATTCCATCAGCACCTCAATATCGCTCTTGGTAATGCGGCCTTCGGGGCCAGTGCCCTTCACCTTCTTCAGGTCAATCTTCAACTCATCTGCCATACGGCGGGCAATGGGGGTCGCATTCACCCCAACATTGTCAATGACAACGGCAGGCGCAGCCGCGACAGTGGCACTGTGGGTAGGAGCGGCCATCACTACATTTGCATCGCCAACATAACCAATTACTGTATTCACCGGCACCTTTTCGCCAGCCGCAACCACAATTTGCAACAGTATGCCAGCGGTTTCGGCCTCGACCTGAATTGTGGTTTTGTCGGTTTCAATCTCGACAATCGCTTCACCTTTTTTAATGCTATCGCCCACATTTTTTAACCAACTGCCCACTGTGCCTTCGGTCATATCAAAGCCCATTTTGGGCATGGTAACAGGCGTGCCACCTTTCACTTCGGATTGGGGATTAGGGGTTGGGGGTTGGAGGTTGGGTATCACTGGCACAACTTGCTCGGTAACAACTGCTATAGGCACGGGTGGTGCAGGCAACGGCGCACTAACCACCGTTTCACTAGCCGCACCAATCGACCCAATCGGCGTGTTGACTGGCACTTTTTCACCGGCTGGCACAGCAATTGATAACAATACGCCGCTGGTGTCGGCTTCCACCTGAATCGTGGTCTTGTCGGTCTCGATTTCGACCACAGGCTCGCCTTTTTGAATGGCATCGCCAATATTTTTAAGCCAGTTTGCCACTGTGCCTTCGGTCATGTCAAAGCCCATTTTGGGCATGATGATTTGTGTTGCCATTTTTCTTTAGTAGAAAGTATAAAGTGCTAAGTGCTGAGTGGAAATTAAAAAGTATGAAGTGCTCGGTCGTAGCATATTATTTCCCACTTAGCACCTTGCACTTTCTACTTTTCACTTTCTACTTGCCACTTTTAATATTTATTCGCCATCATTGCTTTACAAGCCATCACCACATCTTCGGCAAAGGGTAGTGTTGCGCGTTCAAGGTTTTCGGCATACGGCATCGGCACATCCAAGCCAGCCACGCGGGCAATGGGTGCATCAAGATCATTAAAGGCTTGCTCTTGCATCGAGGCTGCAATTTCACCCCCAAGCCCACCCACGCGCCAACCTTCTTCCACCACAATCACGCGGTGGGTCTTGTGCACCGATTCAAGCGCCAAGCTCAAATCCATTGGGCGCAATGTGCGCAAGTCAACAATTTCAAGCTCAATGCCTTCTTTTGCCAAGGTGTCGGCGGCCTTCAACGACTCAACAGCCATGCGGCCCCACGTCACAATGGTTAAATCTTTGCCACGTCGTTTGTAATCGGCCACGCCAATCGGGGTGAGATGTTCGCCATCAGGCACAACCCCTTTAACGCGGTGATAAAGCGCCAAATGCTCTAAATACACCACTGGGTCGTCATCACGAATGGCTGACTTGAGCAAGCCCTTGGCATCGGCGGGGCTTGAAGGAACCACCACTTTTAGCCCGGGAATCGAGGCAAACCACGCATCGAAATTTTGCGAATGGGTGCTGCCGGTGCGGCCAAAGCCATTGGGAGTGCGAATGACCATCGGCACTTTCATTTGCCCATTAAACATATGGGCTTGCTTAGCGGCATGGTTCACAATTTGATCCCACGCTACCAGCGTAAAGTTCACGGTCATGATCTCGGCAATGGGGCGCATCCCGCCCATCGCCGCACCAATGGCGATGCCAATAATGCCTTCTTCGGCTATGGGTGTATCAAAAATGCGATCTGGAAATTCTTGGGGCAACCCGCGATAAACGCCATAAGGGCTGCCACCTTTGTTGTAATTAACGATATCCTCACCCCACATCACCACATTCGGGTCACGCTTCATTTCTTCGCGCAGGGCTTGGGCAATCGCTTGTGCATAGGTTATTTCGGCCATGTTATTAAGTGCTAAGTGCTGAGTGCTGAGTGCTGAATCATTGAGGTTTTTACTCATTACTCAGGACTCAGCACTTTCTACTTTCTAAGAGTGGGGGGTTTAATCAACGAGCCATCAATGTGCATGTTGGCAACCGGCGTTCGATAAATGTAATCATAAAGGGTCGAGCGATCTGGCAATGGGCTGGCATCCGAGAATTGCACGCTATCTTCGACCTCGGCCTCGACTGATTTGTCGATCTTGATGAGATCTTCGGGGGTAGCATGATTGTGTTTAAACAGCACAGTTTCGGTAAAACGCACAATCGGGTCACGGGTTCTCCATTCAGCCACTTCAGAGGCCGGACGGGGTGTGTTTTTGTCTACCGCCGAATGCCCAGAATAGCGATAAGTAATGGCCTCGAGTAAGAAGGGGCCACTGCCAGTCCGCACGCGGCCAGCAATATCACATACCGCCTCACGCATCGCCATCACATCATTGCCATCGACTTGCATGGCTTCCATGCCATACCCAGCGGCCTTTTTATAAATGTCGGTCAATGAGCTATGCACACTTAGCGGCGTGCCCATCGAATACATATTATTGACAACTAAGAAAATAATCGGCAGTTTCCACAATTGCGCCCAGTTTAAGGTGGCATGAAATGTGCCAATATTGGTGCTGCCATCACCCATCATACACAGCGTGATACGCCCAGTTTTTTGATATTGGGCGGCATAGGCCAAGCCCGCTGCCAATGGCAAATGAGCACCAACGATGGCATAACCACCCCAAAAACGTTTGCTCACATCAGCGATGTGCATCGAGCCACCACGCCCACCGGTAGTGCCATCTTTACGCCCAAACAATTCAGCCATTACAGCACGAGATGACAACCCACGCGCCAATGCATACCCATGATCTCGATAATTTGTTACCAAATCGTCATCGGCGTTTAATGCAGACACCGCGCCAACACATACTGCTTCTTGCCCACTATCAAGGTGCAAAAAACCACCGATTTTGGCTTTGCCATACATCTCCGCGCTTTTATCTTCAAATACGCGAATCAGTTGCATTTGCCGATACAGTTCCAGCAAACCTGCTTTATCCATTGTTATTTCCTTGTTATATTATTTTTTTATAAAATATCTATTTGTGTTGGTAAAAATCTTTTGTTTTACCTTTTGTATCTTCCCAATAGTAAGGGCATTCCCAAAAGACATAATACCGCATTCAGTATAGAGTCATCCCCAAAAGTCTTTTCCAGAGATTTTCGCCAATTTCACTATGTCTCTGTCCAAGCGTAGCTTGGACAGAGACATAGTGAAATTGGCATATCATATTTTCGAAAAAGATTTATCGCGACAACGATACGGTCTTGGTTGGCATAGGCTTTGCTCACGTCCATCAAGACCCTATACTGAATTCGGCGAAAATTTGTTTTGATTTCCACTTATTATCAAAAAAATTCTTTTTTGCTATATGTTTAGACATAAAAAAGCCTCGGGTAGTAATTACCCGAGG
>JAGWYZ010000402.1 GCA_018969115.1 Chloroflexota bacterium
AATCACGATCTCAGCGTTGTTATGGGGCGGCTTTGCCGCCCCATAACAACGCTGAGATCGTGATTTCGGCGAAAAATTGTTTTAAGAAACACTGTCTAAACCCGAGTGCTGAGTGCTGAGTGTCGTATTCACTCAGCACTCAGCACTCATATAATAATCCCTGCTAATGCAAAAGTTTTGGGTGGTGATTTTGACATTGATGGGCGCGGGGCTGCGCCTGTATCAATTGACCGAGCGTAGCCTATGGACAGACGAAAGCATTACGCTCATTCGCATCCAACATTCGTGGGGCGATATTTTGCAAAACCACGTTTATTTGCTCGACCTGCAAACCACCGATACCAACCCATTCGCCTATTTTATTGGGTTAAAGCTGTGGGCCTTGGGCGCAGGGTCAAGCGAATTTGCACTCAAGTTATTTTCAGCTTGGCTGGGCGTCTTGATGATCCCCCTCACCTACGCCTTGGGTCGCCGCTTGTTGGGGCATCGGGCTGCACTGCTGGCGGCGCTCTTGGTCTTGCTCTCACCCGGCGTCGAATGGTATAGCCACGAATTGCGTATGTATACCTTGGTCGGGTGCATGTCGGCGCTGAATGGCATTCTGGTCTTTAACGCCATCGCCGCCCCCCGTCCTCCCCCTGTAGGGGGGGGATGGGGGGCGGCCTATATGCTGGCCTTCGTCAGCACCTTGGTATCCATCGCCACCCACTATACTTTTATTGGGCAAGTGGCGGCGTTTTGGGGGCTGATGGGGGTTGCGTTATGGCAACGCCAGCGACGCAGCCCCACCCCAACCCAAGGGCTAAGCCCCAAACAGCGACGGCTGGGGTTGGCAATGGCCTTAATGCTCGGCCTCGCCACGCTAGCGCTTTCAACCTCTAGCACCTTCGGCAATCTCGTACAACGCCTTGTCACTGGGCAAGAAAACGACTATTTCTTCGTGCCGCTGCACCTGATGTGGAACAGCGTCATCAATGGCTTTGTATTTGGCCTAAACGCCGACGACCCCAGCGGCGGCGTGTTTGCTTGGCTGTTGTGTGGGGTGACAGCCTTGGCATTTGCCGCCCCCCCCCTTAATCCCCCCCCCTATAGGGGGGGGGCAAAGGGGGGGGGAGCAAGGGGGAGGGTGTTAATCGCGGGCGGCCTGATGCCCTTGCTGATATGGTTCGGCATCTCATTTATTAAATCCAATTTTCAGGGGCTGCGGCATATGTTTTTGTTGTTGCCCTATGTGGCGGTGGCCTTGGCGGGCGTGTTGCGCCATTATTCAACATCATGGCCGATCTCATATTCGTCGACGTCGACCTCGACCTTGACCTCGACGAAAATCCCTAACCCCCAATCCAAAATCCAAAATCTAAAATCTAAAATCCAAAATACGCTCATCATCCTCACCCTCATCGCCCAAAGCTATGGCTTGGTCAGCATGTTTACCCCGTCTGAGCATTGGTATGATGACTGGCGCGGGGTGGCGCATTATGTGCGTGACCATTGGCTGGCGGGTGATGTGCTGGTGCTCAATTCGCAAACAGTGCATGGGGCCATTGACCTGTATGCACCCGGCCTGACGTGGGAGATCACCCCAGCGGTACAAACGAACACCCGCGATACGGTCGATGAAGCCAAACTGCATAAATTGAGCCAGCGTTATACGCGGCTGTGGTTTGTGCACGAAAAGCCAAACAACCCAATTTCGGCATGGCTGGCCCAAAATACTTTTTTTCGCCAACGCACAGGCTTCGCCGCCCGCAACACCATTTTGCAAGCCGAATTGTATGACGCGCAAGTGCCCATTTTGCCACCAACCTCATCGGCTTGGCACCGCCGCAATATCGCGCCCCAGCCCAGTTTGCCGCTGCAATGGGTGGGCGATAGCGTTAGCCCAAATGTAAACAGCCCCAGCCCACAACCCAATGTGCATGTGCGGCTGTATTTGCAACGCAATAGCGGCCCACTGCCGCCCGATTACGCCATTACCTACCGCCTCATCGGCGAGGATGGCAGCGCGTGGCTGAATTGGGATCAACCCATCGACCTCAGCCTTGCCCCCACCGCATGGCAGGGCGATCATTTGTATTGGGTGGATATGGTTTTGCCGCTGCCAGTCGGCTTGCCCATTTTGCCCTACCGCCTGCAAGTGCAAGCGCGGGCGGGTGGGCAAACACTGCAAACCCATGAAGAACGGCTGAGCTTGGCGGCGATTATGAATGTCTTTCGCGTTGCCCCCCCCTTTATCCCTCCCCCT
>JAGWYZ010000403.1 GCA_018969115.1 Chloroflexota bacterium
GCCGCCCCATAACAACGCTGAGATAGTGATTTCGGCGAAAAATTGTTTTAAGAAACACTTTCTAAAGATGTAATGGCAAACGCACGATACGACCATTGAAATTAGGCACAAAATAGTTTTATTCCCCTGATTTTTTGAGATGATAGCTAAAATCCAAAATCTAAAATCTAAAATCGTAAATAATAGGTGCTATGTATAAAAACCTAAATATGGGTGCGTTGGGGCACAATGTGCCATTTGATGAAGTGGTGAAGTTGGCCCAGCGCCATCATTTTGCGGGGGTTGACCTCGATTTAACGTATTTGGCGGCGCTGAACCAAAGCCAAGGGCTGCAACAGGCCAAGGCTTGGTTTGCGGCTACAGGGCTGCGGGCCAGCGCATTTGGCTTGCAGGTGGCTTGGCGTGAATGGGACAGCGAGGCGGCTTACGCTGATAGCCTGCAAAAATTGGCGCACGATGCCGCATTGGCCCAAGCCTTGGGCTGCACCCGTTGTTTTACATGGGTGATGCCGCGCTCAGACCAGCTCAATTTTTACCAACATTTCCATTTGGTTTTTCCACGTCTCAAGCGTATTGCCGAAATACTGGGCGAATATGGTATTCGTTTGGGGCTAGAATTTGTGGGACCAAACACCATGCGAGAAGGGCGGGCCTATGATTTTGTGCATACGATGGATGGGATGCGCACTTTGGCTGCCGCCATCGGCGCGACCTCGCGCAATACTGGCTTGCTTTTAGATGCCTTTCATTGGTGGACATCGCATGGCACTGTCACCGAATTGAGGCATCTGAACGCTGCCGAAGTCGTGTATGTGCACCTCAACGATGCCCAAGCTGGGCTGGCGCGTGATGCGCAAATTGACCAAATCCGCGAGCAAGTTGGCGCAACTGGGGTTATTCCCATTCAGCCATTTTTGGCGGCTTTACGTCATGTTGGCTATGATGGGCCGCTCACGGTTGAACCCTTTAGCGCAGCGATCAAAGCCATGTCGCCCGATGCTGCCGCCGCCGCAACCAGCGCCGCGCTCGATCAGGTTTTGGCTGCGGCATAAATTGCCAAGGCCGCCCGTAACGAGCGCAACCCTTCGGCGCCATTCACCAGCGGCTCACGCTGTTGGTGAATGGCATTGACGAAATCGGCAATGATGCGTTGATGCCCAAGGTTGCTAATGCCGGTAGGCGATGCCCCCGCCCCCGCAGCTGCCACCCCGCTGATTGCTGAGGCGCTGTGGCGCACGGTATCTTTGGGCACATTTTCGCCCTCCCAGCGCACAATTTGCTCGCCCTCAATTTGCACCCCAGCGCGTGTGCCATAAATTTCGACCCGATGCGGAAAGCCGGGCGCTGCGCAAGTGGTCGCTATTACGCTAGCCAACGCACCATTGGCAAATCTTAAACTGGCCGACAGGCAATCTTCAACCTCGATCTGATGCCCCAAGGTGGCTGCTTGCGCCTGCACCGAAACCACATCTCCCATAAACCACAGCAACAAATCGAGCAAATGAATGCCCTGATTCATCAAGACCCCGCCACCATCTAGCGCCCAAGTGCCACGCCATTCGGCGCTGTCATAATAGGCTTGGCTGCGTAAATAAGGCACACTCACTTTGCCCAGCACCAAATTGCCAAAATCGCCCCGCGCAATGGCTTGGTGAATGCGTTGAAAGGCCGGGTCGGTGCGGCGTTGTAGCGCCACACCCAGCCGCACGCCATGCGTTTGCGCTGCCGCCATCATGGCTTCGGCATCGGCGATGTTGAGCGCCATTGGTTTTTCAACCAACACATGTTTGCCGGCTTGCATGGCGGCAATGGCTTGCGCCGCATGTTGCCCACTGGGGGTGCAAATACACACGGCGTGAATGTCATCACGCGCCAATAACGCTGCGAGCGATGCCTCGCACGGCACGCCATATTCGGCGGCGGCGCTGGCTTGTAAGGCGGCATCGGCTTTGCCGCGACATATCGCCACCAGCCGCGCCCCGGGCGTGGCGGCAATTGCGTCGCGGTGGTATCGCCCGATCATGCCGGTGCCAATAATGCCAAAGTTAATCATATTTATAGCTTAATCATCGAGATGTTAACTCAAAAAATGTATCTGTTTTAGAAACGGTAGTTTAGTCTAAAAGTAGGGATGTTGTTCAAATCTGTAGTAAAACAGAGGGTATGAAAAAAAAAGAAGAACAACATCCCCCCGCAGTATACAAAACAGTCGAAGCAATCATAGCAACGCTAGCAAG
>JAGWYZ010000108.1 GCA_018969115.1 Chloroflexota bacterium
TCTAGTTCCGCAACTCGTAAGCTTAAATCTTGCACCGCTTTATATTGTTGCAGCATTACTTTTATCGTCGCTTCTTCCCCGCTCCGATATATTGCCGTAAATTCTTCTGCCTGTTTCATCCCTGTGTGTTATATTTTCTCACTTATTCACTCAGCTGTTTCTATGCCCTGAGTAGTAACAACTTTTTCAGTAAAATAAGAAGTAACCAAAATACCAATTGGTGTAATCGTTTGAAATATGAAAAACAAACAATAATTGACAGAGTGAGAGATAACACAAAACACACGATATCCGTCACAGTTTTTAGCATGAAATCGGCATACATTCTTTCTAATTAGTAAAAAGATGCCAACTTTGTACTAAACAACTACGTAAATAATTCGCGGATATGCGCATTCAAAAAAGTGCCTTGCAGGTCAAAACGCTGACGCATGGCAACAAAGTCGTTACAACGTGGAAAAAATCGCGCTAACCGATCAACGCGCTAACGTGGCGCTTGGCCATATCAATCTTGATAATCCCTCGCATCGGCTCGGTATTAAGTAACAAACTATCTGTCTCTACCACTGCGGTAAATGAATGCTCCGTGCCCGCAGTGCACACCCCTAAACGATGCTGTGCTGCACATGACACCCAATACTGTACTTCGGCCTCATAATTTGCTGCTCTGTATATCATATCGCCCAAAAGCACATTAAAACCGTTTTCCTATGTCGGCGCAGCTATGGTGAATTCACCAGACCTCTTTCTTAATATGACAGTATCAAGTTGCATCGCAGGTTACAATCAGGCACTGATCTATGCCCTTTGCCACGCCTGCACTGTATGACCTTGCGACTACGCCAGCAATTGACCTTTTGGACGTGCGCATTCACACCCTTGGGGTCGCCGAGTTGGTCAGTGGTATCCGCCACACCATTCAAACCAACCAAAAACGCCTGATCTCATATGCGAATGTGCATGCCATTAATATGGCGCACGAAGACACACGCTTTATGCATTTTCTCAACCGCGAGGCTGATATTGTCTTTTGCGATGGCTTTGGGGTAAAGTGGGGCGCCACTTTGCTTGGCCTCAAATTGCCTCACCGCTTTACCCCACCTGATTGGATCCCGCAATTATGCGAATTGTGTGTGCGCAACAACTTCTCGATGTATTTCATTGGCAGCCGCGCTGGTGTAACCCAAAAAGCCGCCGACTTGCTCATTGCCCGAACCGCCGCCGCATTTCCAGATCTGCCGCGTTTACGTATTGTGGGCACTGCCAATGGTTATTTCGACAAAACCTCGGGGCACCCAGAGAATGAGGCCGTCATTGCCGACATTAACGCTGCCAAGCCCGATATCCTGATGGTGGGCTTTGGCATGCCCATGCAAGAATATTGGCTGGCCGACAACTGGCCCAAGTTCAATATTCACATTGCCCTCACTGGTGGGGCTATTTTTGATTACATTTCAGGTGAAATGCAACGCCCACCCAAATGGATGACCGACAACGGTCTCGAATGGCTGGGGCGCCTGATCGCCGAACCACGCCGGATGTGGAAACGCTATCTGATTGGCAACCCGCAATTTTTGTCACGTATTATTGGTCGCCGTCTGCGTCTCTCGATTTAGGCTATTTCCTGTCAATAACGCGATATCATGTTTGCAAACTCAGTTATAAAACCAATTGCCACGAATAAAGATCACGTTATAAACTGCAATTGCAATTGATAACACCGCCAAAATAAGCCCCGAGATAAACCGCAACGTACCGCTCCCACGTTTAAAGGTCGGCATCGCATGAGCCAACGCAACCGCCATCATGCCCGTAAAAGCATGTTCCATATGAATGCGCGGGTTAAAACCACCAACCATTATTTTGCTAATCAACACCAGCAGCCCAAGCACAAATTGCACTGTCATTGTGCCAGCAAATGCACGCCCAAGCCTTTCATCAATTGCAGCATATTTTGCACGAGTAATCAGACCCAATACATATTTAACAACAAGCAAAATGACCACTAATGCTAATAACCATCGCCAATAGCCATGAATAAGTTGAATAATGTTCATTTTATTTTTGAATACCCCCGCAATAAACATTGGGAATTAAAACAAATTTTCTTCAAACACCAAATGATAGTAAGTTCGACCTTAGAGCAGATTCCAAGTTGATAAAAGGTTTTGCCGATTTCACTATCGATCTTCATCTTTTAAGAATTTGCTCTAATGATTAACGTATTTGCAAAGCTTCACGACTAGCATGAGCCGTTAAATAACTAAGCCATGCGCCAACGCTCAAATCGCCAAATGAATTATGGGGAACAGTAACACTTTTAGCAATACCTCGCTGCTGCAAATTTTGCGCCAATGTCACCGATTCGGCACGGGTTGTGGCAAATAACTTGACCAATTCAGGCCAACTTGTCGTTTTGGCTGGGCAATAACCATCATATTCATCAATGACTAACGGCTCACCCAAAAGCGACCGCAGCCGATGCTGCCCCCAACGCTCAATGCCGATAATATGAGCAAGTGTGCTACGATTTTTATCCGCATCTGGCTTTTGGGCTAACGTTGTGTTCAACTTAACACCACCACTCTGCAAATCTGCAATAAGTGCATCAAAAGTCTGTTTGGTTGATGCATTTTCCATACGGCCCTTTAGAAAGTTTAGGAATAATTTTAAGATTGGATTCATGATGAGAAATGTTAAATAGACAAAGAAAAACTTTTGATACCTACGTATCATCTCAATAATGAATAATAAAACTGGTTTTCGCCAAAGTCACTATTTAGAGCAAATTCCTAAAAGATGAGGTGCCGATTTCACTATCCATCTCCAAAAGCTGCGCTTTTGGAGATGGATAGTGAAATCGGCAAAACCATTCGTCAACTCAGAATCCGTACTATTAAGAAATTACACATCTACGATAGTTTTAAAGAAGAAATTTTTTAATTTTTACTCGGTGCATCTAAATAGCGTGAAATTACACGACCTAAACGTTGCATCCCTTCTTCGATCTTAGCGGGCGATTGAGTCGAAAAGCTCAAGCGCATTTGATTTTTGCCTTTGCCATCGGTGTAAAACGGCACACCGGGTACAAAAGCCACCTTTTCAGTATCTATCGACAAATTAAACAAAGCCATTGCATCGGCATCTTCGGGCAGCGTCACCCATACAAACATGCCGCCTTCGGGTTTGGTAAATACGGTTTCAGGCGGGAAGTAACGCGCCATCGCATCTACCATCGCATTTCGTTGGCTGAGATACACCCCACGCATTTGATTAATATGCCCATCGATATTGCCATCGAGTAAATATTGAAACAACACCCGTTGTGCAAATAAATTGGTATGAATGTCAACCAATTGCTTGGCCAAAGTCAACTTGCGCGTAATTTCAGGCGAAGCCAAAGTCCAGCCCAAGCGCAAGCCCGGTGCCACAATTTTGCTAAACGAGCCAAGCGTAATCACTTGCTCACCCAAATAGGCTTGCAGCGATTTGGTCTCGGCCCCCATAAAGCGTAATTCAGCATATGGGTCATCTTCGACCACGACCACATTGTGCTGCGAAACCACCTTCGCCAGCGCCTCACGGGTGGCAACTGAATAAGCCAAACCGCTAGGATTTTGAAAACTAGGGCAGGTTTCCATTAATTTAACCCGATGCTGTTTGAGCGTGTCGGCCAATTCATCTACCACTATGCCCTGCTCATTGAGGCTGACGCCAATAAATTGTGGCTCATACATAGCAAAAGATTGAATGGCACTCATATAGCCCGGCGCTTCAATCACCATCTTATCACCCGGGTCTAAAAACACTTTGCCGATCAGATCAATGCCCTGTTGGGAGCCATTGGTGATGAGAATTTGGTCAGGGGTCACTTTCAGCCCTTGACGTGCATAACGATTGGCGATCCATTCACGTAAACCAAGCAAGCCCTCGGTCATGCCATATTGCAACGTTTCTCGGCCATCCATGCGCATGGCTTTTTCGGTAGCAGCAATAATCGGCTCGATCGGAAAAAAATCGGGGTTTGGCAAACCGCCAGCAAAATTGATGACTCCCGGCTCGCGGGTACGTGGGAAGATTTGACGCAAAAACGAGCCAGCATTACGCTTGGCGCGATTTGAATATAAGTCGTTTAAATTAAGCATGACAAAGCCCATGATACATCGTTTGGATGAGCACAAATCCAAGAAGTGATTCGACCTATCGATTAAAATCTTTGATTCGTGAAACAAATTACATTTGTTACCTCGTCAAACTATCCCAACGGCAGCGCCGATGACCAATTAACCCAAGCACCGCTACACGCCTTAGGCATCACACTCGATATTGTCTGTTGGGACGATCCAACGGTTCGTTGGCTCGACTATGACGCAGTGATTGTGCGCAGCACTTGGGACTACCATAACCGAATTGCCGCATTTCGACATTGGCTCGAAGTATGCGAATCGCATCAAGTCAACCTATGGAATTCAGCCAAAATGATGATGTGGAACAGCGACAAACATTATCTAATCGATTTGCAGCATCGCAATGTGCCGATTTTGCCCACCACTTGGGTCACTCGCAACCGTGCCGTTAATATGCGCCATATTTTAGAAAGCAATGGCTGGAATAAGGCCGTCGTTAAGCCCACCATTTCGGCCAGCGCCCATAATACTTGGATTACCGACATCAGCAATGCCGAGCGCGACCAAACAAAATTACTCGAAATGTTGGTCAATGGCGACGTTATGGTGCAGGCCTTCGCTAAAGAAATTATTAGCACTGGTGAATATTCGCTGATGTTTTTTGGTGGCAAATTTAGCCATGCCGTGCTCAAAAAACCCCGCGCTGGCGACTTTAAAATACAAGGTGGGCAGCTAAAACGAGTGATCGTGCCTGAGGCAATTGTGACCCAAGCCCGTGCTATTCTGCGGGCTGTACCACAACCGCCACTCTATGCCCGTGTCGACGGCATCATCCAAGAGGGCAAATTTGTGTTGATGGCGCTTGAGTTGATTGAACCCAGTCTGTTTTTGGCACACGATGCCGCTGCGCCACAACTATTTGCCGAAACCATTAATACCATTCTCCAAGCCAGCCCACCAGCCTATTTACCTGCCCCAAACATACGCATTATTTCTGGCAGCCATTACGCAGTTGACTAATTTAGCCTCAAATTTGGTTTTCGCCGATCTCACATGCTCTTCGATCATAGATCAAAGAGCAAATGAGATCGGCACTTCTCGTTTTACAACTTATTTTGTATCATCACAAATCAACCTGCGCTGCCCGAAACTGCGGCACACTCAATGCCACCAACCCTGCCAACACACAAAGACTGCCAGAGGCCACAATCAGCAACCAAGGCGGCATAAATGTTAGCAAAGCACCTCCCACAGCCGTGCCAAGGGGCGCTGTCGGCGTAAGCCAAGCCGAGCGCGTCCCAAACACTCGCCCATGCATCGATTTTGGCACATTGCGCTGAATGAGCGAAGCCTCGATTGCCAAATAAGGTCCCCACACCACCCCGCCAACAAACATTAGCACGCAAATGACCCACACGTTGGTCGATACCCCCAACAACGCCTGCATCAACCCCCAGCAACCACAAATCAGCGCCAACAATACACCTTGGCGTGGCCAGTGGGCCAGCATGGGCGTGAAGCTGCCCCCAATCACGCTACCAACCCCTAACACCGACCACATCAGGCCATATATCTGGGCATCCGATTTTAAGGTTTCTTTGGTAAATATTGGCAGTGCCACCTCCATCGGCCCATAGGTAAAGAAAAACACCCCGCTTAACAGCATCGCCATCGCCACCGCCGGAAATTTAAAAGGTAAACGCATTCCCAAGTCAACGTGTGGCTCTGATGGATTGGCATTGGTAACACTGCGAATAAAATCGGGCAAACGCCAAATGGCCCAACATAAGGCAAAAAAACTTAGCCCATTCAACGCTATCGCTGCCGATGCCCCAAGCCGCGCCGTGACCATACCACCAATAAGTGGGCTGAGTACCAGTGGGAGCTGTTGCGTCAGACTGAGGGCGCTGTTACCCGCCACAAGATCATCTTTGGGCAAAAGCGATGGCACTAGCAAACGCAACCCTACCTGCGTAGCTGGGGCCAAAGCCCCCGACATAACAGCCAAAACATAAAATAGCGGCATCGGCAACGACCCCAGCACCTCTAATAATGGAATAACCACAAAAATAAGCGCCCGCGCTACATTATCAACAAACATGATGGTGCGCGGCTGATAATGGTCGAGCAAACGCCCGATGAGTGGGGCCGTCAGCATGGCAGGCAAAGCAAAACATAATAATACCAACCCCACCGCTGCCCCCGAATCGGTTTTTTCGAGCACAAACCATGACATCGCCAACCATGCCAAATTATCGCCAAAGGTCGAAATCATGGCCCCAAACCAAATATTACGAAAAGTCGGGTGGGCGCGTAAAACGTTAAGAATGGGAGACATAGGAGTGCTGAGTGCTGAGTGCTGAGTGCTGAGTGCTGAGCGCTGAGTCCTGAGAATTTTTATACTCAGCACTCAGCACTCAGCACTTTTTTCATGCCAACATGCGAAGCGACAAATCCGAGCGATTCATAAAAACGTTGGGCATCGGGGCGGCGTTTATCGGTAGTGAGTTGCAGCATATGACAGCCAGCCTGCCGTGCTTGGTCGATAGCCCATTCAAACAAACACTGCCCGATCTTTTGGTTACGATAATTTTCATCGACCCGCACCGCTTCAATCAGGGCGCGTTTGCCCCCACGATAT
Source organism: Chloroflexota bacterium (assembly GCA_018969115.1). Taxonomy (GTDB): domain Bacteria; phylum Chloroflexota; class Anaerolineae; order J036; family Brachytrichaceae; genus AQU-03. The sequence goes on from JAGWYZ010000108.1 coordinate 6,769, forward strand.
GTCAATGAGGGCAAATAGGTGAGATGTAAAGTCCCGACAACCTTATCTTCCAACGTGACTACGGTCAATTGTTGATTCGGGTCGCGGTTGATCTCGGCAAACGCAGCAAAATAGCTGGCTGGCAATGGGTGGCTGGCTTGCTCACGTTGGCTACCGAGCGGGTCATTGGCCAGCAACGCCACAATCATCGGCACATCGGCATGGGTAGCACGGCGAAAAATTAAATTCATGGCAATGGGTTGTCAGCAAACACAATCGGGGTTTGCACCGCGCCGCTGCTCTCAGAGACTTGCATCGTGCCGCCCGATATGGTTAAATGTGACCCCGCAATTGTAATGCCCCCACTGGTTACATCACGAAACATAAAGCTGCGCAAACGGGTTGTGCCATTACACAGCGTTTCTCGGTCATCGCCTGCATAAAAATCAATGTCAACCTGTTGCGAGGGCGAAATGCGCTGGGCCACCACCGGAAATGGCAAATCGACATAATGGGCAACCACCTCGCGCCATGTCGCCTCATTATGTTGTGCCCCAATTTGCAAACTGCGCCCGCCCCATGCCTGATTACCCTTATCAAAACCGGCAAATTTCAGCACCCAGTCGGCCCGCTCATGACACAAACGCTCTGGCGAAATCGTCGCATCAGCAAACTTGCGGGCATCAGCGGCCCGCGCCAACACATAAGTTTCGGGGATACACGTCGCCAACACCTGTGGCGCATCGGCATCACGCTGCAAAAGGTCTTTTTGTAGTGCATTTAAGTGTAAGGCCGCCATCACGGCCTTATTTTCATAAACAAATGAGGTTGGGTTCAAAAAAATAGCCCCTTGCTGCTCAAGTTTTGCCAATTGTTGCATTAATAAGGGCGAAAAACAATCGAAATAGCCGAAGCGAAAATAAATAGCCGAACTGGGCGACACTGCCGCTAAATCATGCAAAACATAAGGCGCAAAACCGCCCGCATCGATCCGTGCCAACACATCATCTTGCCAAAGTGCTGGCTTGTGCGGCACACCAAAAATAGGCGGCTGCCACAATTCACCCCGCTGCACCTGCTCGGCGAGCGTGTGAATGGGTGTGCTGAGATACACATACCCGCGCACCCCATAGTCCGCCAACGCCCGACAAATAGCCAATTGCTCCCACCAAAACTCGCTCCATTCAACCGTGCACACAAACACAAAAGCCTGCGCCCCGCATTTTTTTACCAAATCGGCAAGGGCGGGCACCAGATCAGGCCGCAAGCCATAAGCCAATTGCATGGCGTGAACATACCCTTGCGCCGATGGGCAAATTTCAAGCTCGGTCGCCGCAACACCCACAGCCGAAAGCTGAAAATCGGGCCTCAACGATAACACTGGCTGGCGCGAATGTACCCCGATTAAATGCGACGGCACCTTGTAATTAAGCAAAGCATTCAACCCCATTTGCTCACCTTCAACCGTGCCATAACGCTCACCAACCACATCTAACAACCCAAACATAGCCCGCGCCGCTTGATATAACCGCTCATGTTGATCAAGCGGCAATACAAATGGCGCACAGGCCGGCAACCACCACGCCCCCTCAATTCCGGCATACCCAATGCCGGTTTCGGTCATGCGGGCGCGTAGTGTGGCATTATCATCAGTTTGCATAAACAAACCGCAATTCTAAAGCTAAAACCTGCTGATCGGGTCTTGATACAGTTTATACGCTTACAAATATCAACATCCCCATTTTCGTTATACTGGCAGGGTGCAATCGATCAAAGCCATTTGTCAGCGCCTTACCCATGTTGAGATTTACGTTATCCTCATCGCCGTCGCCCTTAGCATCGCCAGCGCCCGCCTGCTGCCGGTGGCGCTGGCGACCATTTTGCTGTTTGGGCTTATACGTTGGCTGGCAAACGGGCGGCTCACCCAGCGCACCCCGCTCGATCTCCCCATCGTCGGGCTAATCGCCTTACTCATCATGACTGCGTGGCTCAGCCCACGCCCCGACCTGACGCTGCCCCAAATTATGCGCACCCTCAATGGCATCGGTCTTTACTATGCCTTGATTAACAGCCCATTATCGGCGCAGCGTGTTGCCAACGGCTTTTTGTTGATGGGGTTGGCGCTGGCGCTAATGTCGCCTTTCGTGGTTGAATGGTTTCCCGGGGCCAAATTACCCTTTATCCCCACCTGGCTGTACAACTTTCCAAAAATCGTCTCAAACACCGTCAACCCCAACCCACTGGCAACCCTCATCATCATGATTTTTGCGCTCGGCGCAGGCATCATTTCACAAAAAACCGCGTTGTCATGGCGATCACCCATGTTTATTTTGAGCGTGATTACGCTCGTGCTTTTGGCGCTCAATTTATTCATCAGCCAATCACGCGGCGGGTTAATTGCCTTTGCCACCGTGTTATTTAGCCTTGGTGTGCTGATGTGGCGACGGGTGCGTTGGCTAATGCTCTTAGCCGTGCTGATCGCCAGCCTCGGCATATGGCGCTTCAACCTCATGCCCGACCTATTTGCCCGCACCGCCCAAGGTGGCCCCAGCACCCTACAAATTCGGCTTATTCACTGGACCCGCGCCATCGAACTCATTCAGCAATCGCCCGTCACCGGCATCGGCATGGGTGTTTACCCCGAATTGGTAGATCGTGGCCCACGTGGCGTGACTGGGTTGACTGTGGTCGAACGCGCTCATGCCCACAATATGTTGCTACAAATTGCGCTCGATTTGGGTTTGCCCGGGCTGATATTGTGGCTAGGTCTATTCATCATCATCATTATTTTGTTAGTGCGCAGCCTAGGCAATCTACCAGCACCTCATTTTTTGCGCGGCGCGGCCCTGGGCTTAATCGCCGCCCAACTTGGTATGTTGGTCGCCAATCTTTTCGATTCAACCTTATGGGGCGTGGTGCGGTCTGCGCCATTTTTGTGGGCCATGTGGGCATTGGCGATAATGGTGTATTGTGAATCATCAAAATGCCATCATAAAGTTAGCACTTCTCATCATCCATAAAGCCTTTTCAACGTTTCTCAAAAAGCCAGCAAGATGCTGGCGTTCCCGTATCGCATTTACTTAAACTTATGTCACAAATCGCCCAAAATCTTGAACGTGTCAATATTCGCATCGCCGAAGCCGCCTTACGCGCCAAACGCGACCCAAGTGAAATCACCTTGGTGGCAGTATCAAAAACGTTTCCGGCTGCCGATGTCACCAGTGCCATTTTTGCAGGGCAACGTCATTTTGGCGAAAACCGTGTTGAAGAAGCCCTGCCCAAAATTGCCGCGGTCAATGCCAGCCTCGCCAATGTTTGGCTGGCCGCCCCGCCGGTGCAATGGCATTTGATCGGGCATGTGCAATCACGCAAAGCCAAAGACGCGGCAAATGGCGATTTTGCGCTTATTCATTCGGTCGATTCACTTAAACTGGCACAAAAATTGGCCAGCGCCAAGCAAACAGCCGGCAATTTATCGCCACAACCCATCTTGCTGCAATGCAATGTCAGCGGCGAAGCATCGAAAGAAGGCTTTGATTTAGCCGGTTGGGAATATGCCCCAGCTAAATTAGACCTTTTTTTAAGCAGCGTCGTCCAAATTACAGCCTTACCCACCCTGAAAATTGGCGGTCTCATGACCATTGCCCCAATTGTGGCCGAGCCAGCGCAAGCCCGCCCCGTATTTGCCAGCTTGCGTTTGCTACGCGACAAGCTGCAACATGCGTTGCCAAACGTCGATTGGTCACACCTCTCTATGGGCATGAGCGATGATCTTGAACCCGCCATTGCCGAGGGTGCAACCATTATTCGCGTTGGCCGCGCCATTTTTGGCGGCAGAACAAATAATGGTTAATGATTAGTGGTTAATGGTTAATGAATAACGAATCATTAACCATTAACCATTAACCACTAATCATTAACCACTAATCATTAACCACTAACCATTAACCACTAACCATTAACCATTAACCACTAATCATTAACCACTAATCATTAACCATTAACCATTAACCACTAATCATTATTTTGAATTTTCAACTTCTAAGCACCGTTCAAACGATAGCGATGCGCCACCACACCCCCATTTTGTTAGTGGGCGGGGCTGTGCGCGATTGGTTATTGGGCAAGCCCGTGCACGATTACGACATCGGTGTGCAAGGGGATGTCATCCGCTTGTCGCGCAATATTGCCAACCAACTGAATGGCGCATTTTATGTGATGGATGCCGAACGCGGCACCACGCGAGTGATTTTGCCAGACACCGTGCTCGATTTTGCCGCCTGCCGCGGTAAAACATGGGAAGAAGATTTACGTGCCCGTGATTTCACCGTCAACGCCATCGGCTTTGATTTGGCGAAATGGGTCGCAACTCCCAATCCTAAACCCCCAATCCAAAATCCAAAATTTCTCTTTGACCCACTCAACGGCTACGATGATTTAACACACAAAAATATTCGCATGTGCGCCCCCGTCGCCATTAGCGATGACCCCGTGCGGGCGTTACGCGCCATTCGCATGGCAACGGTGTTGCAAGCCACACTTGCCCCCGAAACACAACAGGCCATTTTAAATGTGCGCTTGATCAATGACAAAATTAGCATCGAACGGCTGCGTGACGAATTGATGAAAATTTTGGCCTTGCCCGATGCCTTGCCCGCCGCGCAAAACTTAATGTCATTTGGGCTGTTGCCTCAACTATTGCCCAATTTGCCTTGGCAAGCTGATCATAGCATCAATCAAGCACTCCGCCCACTCGCTAGCCACGTGGGGCTAAATGAGGCACTGCACAAACAATTAAACCAAGCAACAGCCAATGAACGCACCCGATTGTCTATTTTGCGGCTGACCGTTTTATTGTTTCATGCTGCATCGACCAATCTTGCACTCAAGTTGGCACAAACATTACGCCTGAGCAACGACGAAAATCTACAAATTCGCCATGTGCTGACCAAAATGCCTGCAGTTGCCGACATTTTGGCACAATCGGGGCTAGCCCAAGAACAGTTGTTATATCGTTTTATTCAACAAACTGGCCAATGTGCACCAGAAATTTTTTGGTTAGCCCAATTGCGAATCCCAAATTTAAAAACGCATTTACTCATTGAACGCTATTTTGCCCACTATGCGCCCGATCTTGCCCCGCCGCCACTGTTACAAGGCAGCGATTTGATAGAAATGGGCTATAAACCCGGCCCCATCTTTGGGCGCTTGCTCGATGCAGCCCGCGAAGCGCAAATGGTTGGACAAATTCACACCCATGCTGAGGCTGTTGCATTGGTCAAGGCGCTGAAATAACATGCGCCACTCAGAAATCAGGGTTCTTCAATCAGGGTTCTTCTAAGGGGCCGGCGTGCGGGTGGGCGTGCGGGTGGGCAATGGCACTGGGTGCGGCGACGGCACAATCGGGGCTGGGGTAGAAGCGATGGGCGGGCGTGTCACAGTAAGTGCTGGCGGTGATGTTGGCGGCGGCTGGGTTGGTGGGCGCGTAACCGTTATCGCAACTGGTGTGTCAGTTGGGGCAGAGCGCGTTGGGGTTGTTACCGGCGGCGGCGGTGGCGTGGCAGACGGCAATGGCTTGGCTGTTGGAGCCGGTGTTCTAGTTGGCACACGAGTAGGTGCACGGGTTGGCAGACGCACAATGGGTTGGCGCGGCGTAAGAATGACGCGCGGCGTTGGGGTATCCGTGGGTTCTACCACGACCGTTGCTGGCAACACATTACGGGTTGGGGTAACAATCACTATCGTTGGCAAAACAATCGGCGTATTTAAAACCAAGGGGGTATAGGTGGGCGGCGATGTTACCGTGTTCGATATCATCACCTCAGTTGGCACAGGGGTTGGGCGAACCCCACCCAACAACGACACAACATTAAACAACCCAATACGCCCCAAAATGACATTAAACCAATTGGTACTGAGACCCAGCACGGCGCACCCAGTCATCAGTGCCGCCACGACCCACAACCACCATACCCACAATGATTTACGTGGGGCAGCATTTTTAGGCGGTGTTATGGGTATCGACACCATCGATGGCTCGATTTTGGCTGGGGCAGAAACAGCTGCTGGCTTTGTAACTACAGCCGCCGCCTCTTTTGCCGCAATAGGTGGCACAGGTTCAGGCAAAGGCGCCGCCACTGGCTCAAGTTTTGCCCCGCTTGCTATCGGTTTAACAGGCGGGATCGCCGCTGCGGCAGCGGCACTATTTACAACAGGTTGGGGGCGGGCAGCAGTTGATGACGCAGCTTCAATCGGCAACTCAATCGGCTTAATAGGCGCAAGCGAATGATATCGATCCCCTTTAAACTCCTGATTTGATTGCTCAATGGCACGTTGAAATAAATCAGCAAATTTGCCCGCCGAGGCAGGGCGCTTACTCGGTGATTTTGCAATTGCCGACAATACGACACTGCAAATTGCTTGAGGGATAGCGGGGTTAATCTCACACAAATGCGGCGGTGGATCATCCATCTGCATCCGTGCAATCGCAATTTCGTGGTCGCCAGTAAAGGGTTGTCGCCCCGTTAACACATGAAAAGCTGTAATACCAAGCGAATAAATATCGCTGGCGGGTGTCAATTCAAGCTGCCCAGCAGCTTGCTCAGGCGACATGTAATAGACTGAGCCAATCCGAACATCGGTAGCCGTAAACGCCGTCATGCCGTCTAATTTTGCAATGCCAAAATCGGCCAACATGGCGCGTCCATCTGAACGCAATAAAATATTGGCAGGTTTTACATCACGATGAATCACCCGTGGCTGATGGATAAAATGGGCATAGTCTAGGGCCTTGGCAACATCGAGCAAAATGGGCAAAAATTCTTGTGGGCTAAGCGGCTGGGCACGCAAACGCCGCTCAAGTGAATCGCCGGCAATATAATCCATGACAATAAAGGGAGTGTCATCCTGCATGCCATAGTCGATCACTCGCACAATATTAGGGTGGTTAAGTGAAACACCTAACGCAATTTCATTCTCGAAACGCCGTCGTGAGACACTATTTTGGGCATGGCGCTGAGCAATAATTTTAACAGCGACAATATTGCCAGCCGAGCTTGTCGCCCGATAAGTTGTCGCCATGCCTCCACGACCAACCTCAACCAAGTTGGTATACCCCCGAAAGTTACGCATTGCTAGCTTGCAGTGTACACGATTTTGTTCTAAGCAGTCATTAAACCTGTGGCTTTGCCAACATAATTCATCCCAAACACTTAGATTCGTCTATAAACGAATCATCGTATACTCACAAGTG
>JAGWYZ010000109.1 GCA_018969115.1 Chloroflexota bacterium
GTCAAAGAAGCGGTGTTTCAACCGACCTGCAATATCGAAGGCATCGACACCGGCTATCGCGGCAGCGGCTTCAAAACCGTCATTCCAGCCCAAGCCGTGGTCAAAATTGATTTTCGCCTGGTGCCCGATCAAGACCCCGATGATGTGTTTGCAAAACTGCGGGCGCACTTAGACCGCAACGGCTTTGATGATGTCACTTTGACCAAACTTGGGGCGATGGCCCCAGCCAAAACCGCCACCGATGACCCGCTGGTGCAACTCACCATGCGCACAGGCAAAGATGTCTATGGCATTCCGGCGGTCATTTACCCAATGGTGGGCGGCAGCAGCCCCATTTATGCCTTTCGCAATCCGCTCGGCGGCATCCCCGTCATCAGCCCGGGCATCGGTTATTGGGACAATCGCGCCCATGCCCCCAATGAGCATTTTCGTATTCATGACTTTTTGGCGGCGACGCGGCATTTGGCGCGGGTGATGGATGGGTTTGCGGGGATTGTAAAATAGCCCCCCATGTCTAAACGTGCCAGCGGAATACTGCTGCATCCCACCTCATTGCCGAGCCAATATGGCATCGGCGAATTAAACGATCACGCTTATAAATTTGTTGATTTTTTGGTCGAAAGCAAGCAATCGCTATGGCAAGTGTTGCCACTTGGCCCCACTGGTTATGGCGATTCGCCCTACCAATGCTTTTCGGCCTTTGCAGGTAACCCATTGCTCATCAGCCTCGAACATCTGGTGCGTGATGGGTTACTAGATGCCCAAGTGCTGCGTGCTGCACCAGCTTTCCCTGCCGCCAAAGTGGATTTCGGCTGGGTCATCCCTTGGAAATTTGAAGTGCTGAGGCAAACGTATGCCACATTTACCCAACGTGCCAACACCCAGCAACGCCTACAATTTGCCACATTTTGCGTGCAAAATGTGGCTTGGCTCGATGATTATGCACTGTTTATGGCTGTCAAAGATGCACATGGTGGGCAAGCATGGAACACCTGGAACGCCGATATTCGAGACCGTCAACCATCCGCGCTTGTCACGTGGCGTATGAAATTAACTTCTGCGATTGAAATGTGGAAGTTTTTTCAATGGAAATTTTTTGACCAATGGAATTGGCTAAAAAGCTACGCTAATAATAAAGGGGTTCAAATCATTGGCGATATTCCCATTTTTGTGGCTTTTGATAGCGCCGATGCTTGGGCTAATCGTGAGCAATTTTTTATCGATGAGACCGGCAACCCAACCGTCATTGCCGGTGTGCCACCCGACTATTTTAGCCCAACTGGGCAACGCTGGGGCAACCCACTCTATCGTTACGATGTGATGCAAGCGCGTGGGTTTGATTGGTGGATTGAACGGGTGCGGGCCGCCTTGGCCTTGTATGACCATGTGCGTATCGATCATTTTCGCGGCTTTGAAGCCTACTGGGAAGTGCCAGCCAGTGAACCTACTGCCATAATTGGGCAATGGGTCAAAGCACCCGGGCAAGCCTTATTCGAGGCCATTCTTAGCAGCCATTTGGCAACTGGCATTCATCAGATTAAAGAGGCTGGTTCGTCATTGCTGCCAATCATTGCCGAAGATTTAGGCGTGATTACCCCCGAAGTAGAGGCCTTGCGCGATGGGTTTAACTTGCCCGGCATGAGGGTATTGCAATTTGCCTTTGTGGCCGATACCTCATCAAGCTTTTTGCCGCACAACTTTGTGCGCAATTGTGTCGCTTACGCTGGCACGCATGATAACGACACCACCGTCGGCTGGTGGGAGAAATTAGAGGATGCCCCGCGCCAACAATTTTTAAACTATATTGGCAAAACCAACCGCGAAGAGGTCAATAAAACCATTCATTGGGATATGGCGCGGCTGTTAATGATGTCGGTAGCCGACACAATTGTGCTAACCCTACAAGATGTGCTAGGGCTAGGGTCTGAGCATCGCATGAATTTGCCCGGCAAGCCCGATGGCAACTGGGCTTGGCGCTTCACGCCCAATCAATTAACCCCTGAGTTAACGGCCCAAATTCGTAGCATGACCGAAACCTATGCCCGTGCTTAATGGTTAATGGTTAATGGTTAGTGGTTAATGATCAATGGTCAATGGTTAGTGGTTAATGATCAATGGTTAATGATCAATGGTTAATGGTCAATGGTAACCATTAACCATTGACCATTAACCACTAATTACTATCGTCCGCCAAACATGCCGCCGAGCATGCCACCGAGGCCGCCAAGCATACCGCCACCGGCGCTGCTTTCGCCATTGCCACCGAGAAAAGTATCAACTTGCCCAGCGATTGGTGCTGGCAATTTGGTCTTAAGAAACTCAATACCAGCATCAACAGCACTTTCGGCTTGTTCTTGTGACAAGTTAGCCTTGCTCATAATAATTTGAAGAAGTTGTTCACGTATATTCATTTTTTCACCTTTATTAATATTTACTGAGATTTTATGCTATTTTAATTCAACAATTTATGAAAAAGGTTAAGTCCTGCTTAGGCTTTAATCGCCAAAGCTACCCGCCCCTGATTTTGATCCAAACGCAAACGTGCTTCGGTAGGTGTGCAACCCGATAACGCCACGACAATCGCCGTTTTTACATCACCGCATAACTCAAGCAAGCGCTGCGATTCATCTTGTGATACACCTGTTGCGGCCTCGACAATGCGCCGAGCGCGATCACGCAGCTTAACATTGGTCGGCATCAAATCAACCATAAGATTGCCATAGGTTTTACCCAATTTAATCATCACTGCCGTGCTAATCATATTTAGCGCCATTTTGGTCGCCGTGCCAGCCTTCATCCGAGTCGAGCCAGTAATCACTTCGGGGCCAGTCAATAATGCAATCTTAACCTCAGCGGCATCATGCACGGTAGATGGAATTGGGCTGCAACATAAACTAATTGTCAAACCGCCGCGAGCGCGGGTTTCATCGAGCGCACCCACCACGTAAGGGGTGCGCCCGCTAGCAGCGATGCCGATAACCGAATCAAGCGCCGTCACCTGCAATTCGGCGATATCGCGTTGCCCGAATGCTGATTGATCTTCGGCCCCTTCAACCGCCTTAAACATCGCGCCATCGCCCCCGGCAATGCGCCCAATCACCCAACTGGGTGGCACACTAAAGGTCGGCGGCATTTCTGAGGCATCGACCACCCCCAAACGCCCCGATGTGCCTGCCCCAACATAAATCAGCCGCCCACCCTGCCGCATCCGCGTCACAATGCCATCCACCGCCTGAGCAATCGCTTTGATAGCGGCCTCTACTGCTATCGGCACATGCTTGTCTTCGTCGTTAATCAGTTGTAAAATCTCTGTCGTGCTGCGATAATCAATATCATGACTGGCAGCATTGCGGGTTTCGGTAAGTGGTAGTTGGGATAACATCGGTTTTATTAAGGTCTGAATTATAGGTAACGGTCAAGCGCTTTGATAAAGCCAAAAATTGTAAAAGAAATGTAAATCTTAGCGTAGAATAGCCCACTGTTTGAAAAAGCAACTGAGCATTTCGGCATGTTTTCCGGCCTATAACGATGGTGGCACGATAGCAAGTATTGTCGTCACCAGTATCCTCACCTTACAACAAATTACTGATGATTTCGAAATCATCATCGGTAATGATCATAGCTCAGATCACACAGGTGAAATTTTAGACGAATTGGCAAAACAATATCCCTCACTCAGGGTGATTCATCACCCCCAAAATTTGGGCTATGGTGGCAATTTACGCGCAATCTTTGCCCAAGCCAGCAAAGAATGGATATTTTACACCGATGGTGATGCCCAGTATGATGTGCGCGAATTGACACTATTGATTCCGGCAATTACGCCCCAAATTGATATTGTGAATGGCTACAAGATTAGCCGCAATGACCCATTTCACCGCGTTATTGTTGGGCGCGTTTATCATCATATCATGCAGTTGATGTTTGGTTTTTCCATTCAAGATGTCGATTGCGATTTCCGCCTCATTCGGCGCAAATGCTTCGATGCTGTCACGCTTGAATCACGCGATGGCACGCTACCGGTCGAGATGGTCAAAAAGTTTCACGATGCTGGTTTTAAATTTGCCGAAGTGCCAGTGCATCATTTTCACCGCGTGTATGGTCGATCACAATTTTTCAATCTGCGGCGGTTGCTGCGGGTGGTCAAAGACATTACCAAATTGTGGATTAAGCTGGTGTGGCATAAAAAAAGGCAAGCAATAAACGCCAAAATACCATGAACCCAATTGAATATGAGCGCATGTATCGCGTCGAAGATCGCCATTGGTGGTATGCAGGGATGCGCGAGATTGCCAGCGCATTTTTGCCACACACAATCACAGCTCACACAATACTCGACGCAGGTTGTGGCACAGGGCGCAATTTAGCGCTGTTGGGACAAAAAAGCACACCTGCTCCAACGGTCATTGGCATCGATTATGCGGCTTTGGCGCTACAATTTGCCCAACAACGCCAAGCACATGGGCTGGCAAACGCCAATGTGCTCGAATTGCCATTTGCAATGGACATATTTGACCTTGTCACCTCATTTGAGGTACTATATCACGCGGCAGTGTCGGATGATGTCGCGGCTTTGCGCGAATTTTATCGAGTGCTCAAACCAAACGGATATTTGCTCATTCGTCTACCTGCCCACCGTTGGCTAAGCTCGCACCATGACCGCGCTGTGCATACGGCAAGGCGCTATACCCCCCCTGAATTGGGCACAAAATTACAAACAGCCGGATTTAAAGTACAACGACTAAGCTACGCCAACGTCGCACTTTTTCCGCTCGCCGTCATTAAACGCCTGACCGAACCGATCATGCCCGTCAGCGCCAATGATTCAGATTTAGAGATTAAATCACAATGGATCAACCATTTAATGCATCGTATTTTGAGCGCCGAAGCGCAACTGCTGCGCCAAATTGATTGCCCAATTTATGGGCTATCTGTCATTGCACTGGCACAAAAATAATTGTCACGCAAAGACACAAAAGTACAAAAGTTTTTGGTATCTTTGCGCTTTTGCGCCTTTGCGTGACAATTTCCAATTCACCGCGCCCGCAACAAGCGCCGCTGCACTTTGCCGGTTGTGGTCATGGGCAAGGCATCGATAAACTCAATTTCACGTGGGTATTGATAAGGCGCAAGCCGCGCCCGCACAAATTGCTGCAAATCAGCCCTCAAGGCTTCGCTGGGAGGTGAGTTGGGCGTAAGCACAATAAAAGCCTTGATAATCGTGCCACGCAATTCATCGGGTTTACCAATCACTGCCGCATTTGCCACTGCCGGATGTTTGACCAAACAGCTTTCGATCTCAGATGGCCCAATGCGATAGGCTGCGCTCTTGATCATATCGTCGGCGCGTCCTTGATACCAAATGTAGCCATCCGCGTCCATACGGCCCAAATCGCCAGTGCGACACCAATTACCGCTATATTTTTGGCGTGTGGCCTCATCATTGCGCCAATAGCCCAAAAAGAAAACAGGGTCTTGCCCCTCATCCCATACCGCAATCTCCCCCAATTCGCCGTGCACCAGTACTTGTCCCTCATCATCGATAATGCCGACACGATGCCCGGGATATGGGCGACCAATACAACCCGGCTTGGCAGGCCATTCGGTATAGCTGTTGCCAACAATATAATTGACTTCGGTTTGGCCAAACATTTCATTCAGCGTCACGCCCAGTTCAGCTTGCACCCAAGCAAACACCGTATCGCCAACAGCCTCACCTGCGCTCATAATGGCCCTTAGCTTCAATTGGTAATGTTGGCGGGGGTGCGGCAGCGCTTTCATCATCATTTTAAGCGCGGTAGGCACCAAAAATGTGTTGGTAACAGCATATCTTTCGAGCAAATAAAAAGCTTTTTCTGCATCGAATCGCCCATAATAGCCCAAAATCGGTTGACCAAAATACAACGTCGGCAATAACGCATCCATCAAACCACCGGTCCAAGCCCAATCGGACGGGGTCCAAAACACATCACCCGTTTGTGGAAAATGGTTTTGCGAATAGACAAAACCCGGCAAATTGCCGATAAGCGCCCGATGTGGGATAAGCGCCCCTTTGGGCGGACCAGTTGTGCCACTGGTATAAATCAATACAGCGGCGTCATCGGCCAAAGTAGCCACTAGCACATATTCTGATGCAGCTTGTGTCAATAATGTACCCCACCCCAGCACCCGCGCTTCATTAACGCCTGCCACCTCACCAAGCACGATCAGCTGTCTCAGGGTTGGGCAATCAGGCCATATCTGCAACACGGCTGGCAACGCGGCAGCATCAACAATGGCGACCACACATTCACTATTTTGAAAACGATACTCAAGTGCATCGGGGCCAAATTGCACCGAAAGCGGCATGGCAACTGCCCCCATTTGGTAAATAGCTATATGTGCGACCGGCACTTCGGGGCGCTGTGGGGCCAATATCGCAATACGGTCGCCGCGCCGCACACCCAATCCAGCCAAAATATTACTCAAACGATTTGCCTGATGTTGTAACTCGGCATAAGTTAATTGCGAAGTTGCCCCGTGTTCATCTTCATGATACAACGCGATGCGCGTTGGGTCGTTTGCCCAACGCCCGCAACAATGCCATGCGATATTAAATTCGCGTGGTACTTGCCAACGAAATTGGGCATAAATTTCGGTGTAACGATCTGTCATGATAAAAAATGTTCGTGCGCGTCACCAGACGCACATTTTGGAATTCAAACCTCGGAGGTATTTGCGCGAATCATGGCTATGGCATTGAACTGCGCAAATACCTCCGAGGTTTCATCAAAAATTCACCTTTTGGGTAAGTTGCCCATCACGGTATTCAAATCTTTATCACCCCGCCCACTTAAATTGACCAAAATGATCGCATCGGTGGGCAAAGTGGGGGCGCGGCGAATGGCCTCGGCGACGGCATGAGAGGATTCGAGCGCCGGAATGATGCCCTCGAAACGACAAAGCGTGTGAAAGGCGTGCATTGCCTCATCATCGGTGGCATTGGTGTAGGTCACCCGCCCAATATCGTGCAAATAAGCATGTTCAGGGCCAATACCAGCATAATCTAAACCCGCCGAGATCGAATGGGTTTCGGCGATTTGCCCGTCGGCATTTTGCAAAACGTGAGTGCGCATGCCTTGAAACACGCCGACCCGCCCCTGCGTCAGCGCATCGGGCGCAACATCGGCAAACCGCACCGCATGTTGCCCACTTGGCACACCATGCCCACCCGCCTCGACCCCAAAAATCTTAACCGGATCATTTAAAAAGGCGTAAAACATGCCGATTGAATTACTGCCGCCACCGACACAAGCGATCACTTCGTTGGGCAAACGTCCAGCTTGATCCAAAATCTGCGCTCGCGCCTCAATGCCAATGACAGATTGAAAATCGCGGCAAATAAGCGGGTATGGGTGCGGGCCAAGGGCGCTGCCAATGATGTAATAGGTATCACGCACATTGGTCACCCAATCGCGGATGGCCTCATTCACCGCATCTTTGAGCGTTTTGCTGCCACTTTCAACCCCACGCACTTCGGCCCCCAGTAACTGCATCCGAAAAACATTGGGCTGTTGGCGGGCCATATCGACTGTGCCCATATACACAATACATTCAAGCCCCAGCAATGCACAGGCTGTTGCGGTTGCAACGCCATGTTGCCCGGCCCCAGTTTCGGCAATGATGCGGGTTTTGCCCATGCGTTTTGCCAAGAGCGCTTGGCCGAGCGCGTTATTAATTTTGTGAGCGCCGGTGTGCAGCAAATCTTCGCGTTTAAGATAAATTTGCGCACCGCCCAAATGGGCGCTCAAGCGCTTAGCGTGGGTCACAGGCGATGGCCGCCCGATATAGGTTTTGAGCAAATGTTCAAATTCGGCGCGAAATGTCGCATCGTCACGAAATTCTTCATAGGCTTCAATCACGTCATCAAGTGCCGGCATTAACGTTTCTGGCACATATCGTCCACCATAGGGGCCATATTTGCCGCTCTCACTCGGCATGTTGTTGTAACCATCAGGGTAAAAGTCAGACATAGCTATTTTTTTGTTTTACAAAGTGTATCTTCTCAATAATGCAGGGTGGCCCCAAAGGCATAATGCTGAGATCACTATCACTTGGTGTATCGAGAGGGCTTTGTCCCCTCGATATACCAAATGATAGTGATCTCAGCGAAAATTTATTTTCATTCCCGCTATTTGTTCAGAAAATACATTATTTTATTAAAAATGTGAATTTACAATAAAATCAAAAATGATCGATTAAATTATTTATTTTATCTGCCAAAATCTCATTTTTTACGCTACAATAATGATTGCCATCTATTTGGCAAAATGTTTTTTCATTATTAGGAGACAAATTTAATTATGGGTATTATTGATATTATCATCACTGCGTTAATCGGGTTGTTGGCTGGCTATTTAGCCCAACGCATTATGCCTGGGCGCGACCTCGGCGAAGGTAACCTGTGGATCACAATGGCAATTGGCGTTGTCGGGGCGATTGTGGGTGGCTTTTTGGCAGGGGCGCTAGGTTTGGGCGGCATTTTTAACGGCTTGCTCGGCAGCATCATTTTGGCTGTGTTGGGTTCAATGCTGTTGCTGTGGATCTATCGCATGGTTTCGAGTCGTCGTTAAATCAAATAGTATTATCAAGGTAAGAGCCGCGTCCGTGACACAGATCTTACCTTGACGATACTATAAAAAAACATCACCGATTTCACCTCAGTGGGGCGAAATCGGCGAAAATTTACTTTGCTTTGGCGAATAGAACATTATCAAGCTACAGGGTTGGCGTAAAATCGGCTCACTTTGAATTCCTATACCGACCCAAATCGCGATCATCTATGGCAACAACTGTGTGATTTGCCCTATTTTCGCGCCCTGCTGCGTGCCATCGAGGCGCGTTTTTACAGAGATCTACCCATTGCTGCCCCAGTGCTCGACCTCGGCTCGGGCGATGGTTTATTCGCCAAACAAACTTTCACTCGGCCCATCGACGTTGGCATCGACCCTTTTTATTCGCCAACTTTCGGCAAAATTTACCACGAAGGCTATCTCGCGCTTTCAACCGCCGAAGGGGCACATATGCCCTTTGCCAATGCGTCATTTCAAACCATCATCAGCAACTCGGTGCTTGAGCACATCCCCAATATCGAGCCGGTGATTGCCGAGTGTTACCGCGTGCTTAAACCCGGCGGCACAATGCTCTTTTGCTCGCCGTCCGATCATTTCACCGATTGGTTTGTGGGGGCCAAGTTTTTGGGCGATGCTTACCGCAATTGGTTTAACAAAATCGCCCGTCACCATCATTGTGATAGCCCCGAAGCATGGGCGGCGCGGCTCGCCAAACATGGCCTAAGTGTTGAACGCGCGTGGTATTACTTTTCACCACGCGCCTTACGCATTTTAGAGATCGGGCATTTTCTGGGTGTGCCAAATTTGTTGAGCAAAATTGCGTTTGGCAAATGGGTGTTGTGGCCCTCAGCCAATAACCCCATGCTTAAATTACTGCACACTTGGCTAACCCCTGTTTACAACGAAGCCTTGCCCCCCACCGGCGCATGTGTATTTATTGTGGCCCGTAAACTTTCATGAAAACCATCACTTACTACTTACGTGCCATCCCTACCCTATTATTTGGCATCAAAAACCCTCTTGCCATCATTGCCGCCAGCTTGGGCCAACGCCCCATCCTTCGGCTTGCCGATGGGCTAAAGTTACAGGTTGCCAACTTGATGGATATTTGGATCGCCAAAGAAACCTGTCTCGATCATGATTATGAGGTGTTTGGTTGCAAAATCGAAGATGACTGGGTGGTGGTCGATATTGGGGCAGCCTTTGGCGATTTTGTGGCGCATACCGCTTTTCATCATCCCAAGGCCAGAGTCATTGCGTTTGAGCCATTTGCTAAGGCGTTTGCGTTATTGCGCGAAAATATCGCCCTCAATCAGTTGCACAATGTGACGATATTTGATAAAGCCGTGAGCAGCCGCGCCGGTAAATTGGTAGTAGCCCAAACTGGAGCAGCTGTTCAACATACAACCCGCCCAGCCGAAAATGGGGCAGCAGATTCAGCGCTTGTTGTCGATGCCATCACACTCAATGACATTTTTAACCTTACCAATATCGATCATATCAACTTTTTAAAGGTCGATTGTGAAGGCGCTGAATTTGACATTTTCTTAAACACCAACGCGGTCGAATTGAACAGAATTGACCATATTTGCCTAGAATATCACGATAACGCCACATCACATCATCATTCGGCGCTAGTCAATCACTTTAAATATTATGGTTTTGAGGTAAAAACACAGCAAAACCAAGTTCATTCACATTTGGGGTTTTTATATGCACAAAGAAGTAAGCCTTAAATAAAGCCATTCACGAATGCTAGGGTTAAGCCAACAGCTTACTCATTGCACCCAGCACCAACATCGCCATGATGAAGGCTGGCAACAGATTAAATGCGCTGCGTGGATTCCATTCCCAATCACTGCGCAAAGGCATAAATGAGCCGGCAAAAACGGAAGAATGAAACGACTCATCGCGAGCATCTGCAATATTAAAATTTGTCATTGTATTGTTCATAATAATAATAATAATAGTCAAATGGTGGGCTAAAGTGAATAGCGACTCGTTGGCATTCACCCCGTTTTGGCATTCATTCAAAGGAAAACCGTGAGCAGCACTTTCGATTCAAATCTGACGCTACGACCTTTAGACGATACCGATTGGCAAATTTTGTACGCATTGCAAACCAATGCGCGTATCACCTTCGCCGAACTGGGGCGACGGGTTAAGATGTCGGCTCCAAGTGTGGCCGAGCGCGTGCTGCGCATGGAAGAAGCGGGCGTGATTAGTGGTTATCACGCCCACGTCAACCCCGAAAAGCTAGGCTATGTCATCCGCGCCTGCATCCGCATTGCCACCGACGACAGCAGCAACGAGGATTATGTACGGGGTATTGTTGGCATCATGCCCGAAGTGCTCGAATGTCACATTATTACTGGTGTTGATAGCTATGATTTGCGCGTCATTGTCAGTTCACCCGCCCATTTACAACTTGTCATCAATGAGCTTTCACGCATCGGTCGCTGCACCAGCAGCCTCATTTTAGCCACCTTGGTGTCGTGGAATAAAGTGACTAAACCGCAACCACCTTCAGCATAAGAGCGGGTCTGTGTGACCCACCCCTATCGACGCAAGGCCCCAATAATAGCATCAGCATCATACACACAGCCACCCCACACGCCGCCGCTGGCCTGTTGCAATGCCGCCCACAAGCGGGTGTCATCGGGCAAAGCAGGGTGAGCAGCAAGGTCGGGGCGTGGCGAGCGAGCCGCCAACTGCGCCGTTGCATAGTCGGTACCTCCCGTCAGCCCAGCCTCATCACCCACAAAATTAACCGTGCCCACCAAATTAATACGATCAATCACAATTTCGATCATATCGCCATCTCGCAATTTGCCAATTGGCCCACCCGCCAATGCTTCGGGGCTGACATGCCCAATACACGCACCGGTGCTCACACCCGAAAACCGCGCATCGGTAATCACCGCCACCTCTTTGCCCCATTTCAAATGCTTCAGGGCCGATGTCACCTGATACGTCTCCTCCATGCCTGTGCCCATCGGCCCGCCACAAATGAGCACAATCACATCACCCGGCTTCACCACGCCCGATTTGATGCCCGCTACCGCATCGCGCTCGCGGGTAAATACCCGCGCTGGGCCACGTTTGCGATACACGCCATCGACCCCCACCACGCGTGGGTCAATCGCCGTGCTCTTAATAACTGAGCCTTCGGGAGCCAAATTGCCGGTCGGGAATGTAACCGTGCTGGTAAGGCCACGTTGTTTCGCCAAATCGGGCGACATAATCACTTGATCCGGCTGCACCCCATCGCGCTCGGTCAATAATTCGCGAAATTTACGGCGGCGCTCTGAGGTCTCCCATTCAGCTAACACATCGCCAAGGCACTGTCCGGTTACAGTCAAGACATCCAATCGCAACATACCCAAGCCACGCAAATGCAACATCACTTCGGGCACACCGCCTGCCAAAAATACCCGCACTGTCGTATGATTTTGCGGGCCATTAGGCAACGCATCGACCAAACGCGGCACTTGACGGTTAATGGCGTTCCAATCATCAACCGTTGGTCGGCGCAATTTGGCGGCGTGGGCAATAGCTGGGATGTGCAACAACAAATTGGTGCTGCCACCAAAAGCCGCGTGCACCGCCATTGCATTGTGAATTGAATCTGAAGTGAGAATGTGTTTGGTGGTAATGCGATTTTGCTGCAAATGTAAGGCAGCCCGTGCCGAAGCCCGCGCCAACTCTAGCCATACCTCTTGCCCCGATGGCGCTAAGGCTGAATGCGGCAAAGCCATACCCAAGGCCTCTGCTACCACTTGCGAGGTTGCCGCTGTTCCCAAAAATTGGCAGCCACCCCCGGGCGAGCCGCAAGCACGACAGCCCATATCCGAAGCATATTCGAGCGTGATTTCACCCTGCGCAAAGCGTGCGCCAATCGTCTGTACCTTACCAGCATCTTCGGCATCTTCGGCGGGCAAAGTCACCCCACCCGGCACCAACACACATGGCAGATTGGGTGTGCCAGCCAAAGCCAGCAACATGGCTGGCAGACCTTTATCGCAGGTCGCCACACCTATTACAGCCTGCCGCGTCGGCAAGGAGCGAATGAGCCGCCGAAACACAATTGCCGCATCGTTGCGATAAGGTAAGCTGTCAAACATCCCCGTCGTGCCTTGGCTACGGCCATCACAAGGGTCGGTCACATAGCCTGCAAATGGCATCGCATTGTGCTTGTGCAGTTCTTCAGCGGCAGCTTGCATTTGCAATCCTACCTCCCAATGCCCGGTATGGTAGCCCAATGCAATAGCTTTGCCATCAGGGGCACGAATACCACCTTGGGTGCTAAGCAATAATACTTGGGTGCGCGTCAATTCGGCGGGGTCCCAACCCATACCTACATTTTGCGTCCAGCCAAACAAATCGCCACTCGGCGAATGCAACAACATATCTTCGGTCAGCGGCAAGCTGCCGCTGGGGCCAGGGGCGCGAGTAATAAGCTGGTAAATATCAGGGGCAAGTAAAACATTAGGTAATGACATGGTTATGGTTATATCACTTTTTAAATATAAGAAAACACAACTTTTCGCCCACACGCTTATGCTATCTTTAATTTACACGTTAACTTAATCCTGTCATATTCACCCCGAAACAAGATTTCGCCAATTTCATCATATTGGGTAGAGGCAGGACATGCGGTGCCTCTACCCAATATGACGAAGCGGCTGG
Organism: Chloroflexota bacterium; assembly: GCA_018969115.1. Classification (GTDB taxonomy): domain Bacteria; phylum Chloroflexota; class Anaerolineae; order J036; family Brachytrichaceae; genus AQU-03. The sequence continues at coordinate 13,302 of JAGWYZ010000109.1, forward strand.
GCCGCCATCGGAATATGGTTTCATGTACGACAGTGCTCAGTTAACAAAGGATATTTCACGCAGCAACGTGTAAATTGCCTATAGCGCCAGTAACCCACGCGCCACCGCATGAGATTACTCACGACCTTGGCCTAAGAGCATCCGTCTCAAGTTAAGGAAATTTAGAAAAAGTCAAGAGTGAATTTTTACTTTTAAGGTGACTTGCGATGTTCTAATGTCTCAATATTTGATGAAATTTAAGTGATTATGTTTTGCAATTGCTTGTTTGCGTTTTTTTGTTTGACTTTCTTTATTTTGTTGAGTTGGCCGTTTATATATTTCTGATCAGTTTTATGATTTTTTGGAGCATTTAACCCATCACTCGACTTTTTTAACCTGTTTATTATGACTTTTCTTGTTGTCTTAAATTTTCTTGTTTACGCTTGACTTTTCTTGCATTCTCTTAACTTGAGACGGATGGTCT
>JAGWYZ010000404.1 GCA_018969115.1 Chloroflexota bacterium
CGGCAACGCGCTTGACGACGCGCTCGGCGATAAGCGATAAGGCCTGTCCAGCGGCGCTGTTGGGTTGGGCAAGTACAACAGGTGTGCCGGCATCGCCACAACTGCGCACCACGCCATTAAGCGGCACTTGGGCCAAAAGGGGGGTGCCCATGCGGGCGGCTAAACGTACCCCGCCACCTTCGCCAAACACATAATCGCGTGTGCCATCTGCTAATTGGTAAAAGCTCATGTTTTCTACCAGCCCAATGATTGGCACATCGAGTTGTTTAAACATTTCAGCGCTTTTTATCACATCAGATAATGCCACATCTTGCGGGGTGGTGACCAAAACAGCACCGTTAAGTGGCAATGATTGCAAGAGGGTTAATTGCACATCCCCTGTGCCGGGGGGTAAATCGATGATTAAATAGTCGAGTTGTCCCCACAACACATCGCGCAGCAATTGCCGTACCGCTTGATGCAGCATGGGGCCGCGCCAGATGACGGGCACATCGGACGGCACAAGCAGCCCCATTGACATGACTGACACGCCGTGCGCCTGTGGCGGGTAAACTTTGTCGCCGAAGGCAATAGGTTGTTCGTTAGGGATGCCAAACATGAGTGGGACATTGGGGCCATGAATATCGCCATCTAAAATGCCGACACGGTGGCCTAATTTGGCTAAACCTGCCGCCAAATTGACCGCGACCATGCTTTTACCAACACCGCCTTTGCCACTGGCAACAGCTACAAAATGTTTGATCTCTAAATTCTCAAGTTGGGTGGTCTCACGCAAAATGGAGCGCGGGCTGGTTTCGAAGCTGATACGGACATCGGTTACACCTTTAATTGCAGCAACTACCTTGCGTGCGCGGCGTTCAATTGGTACTTGCAGCGGGCTACCTGCTTCGCGTAGCATCACTGTGAAACTTACTACCCCATCACGGGCTGCTATATCTTTAACCATATTGAGCGATACTAAATCGCGGTTGACTTCTGGGTCAAGCACAGTGGCCAGCGCGGCTTGCACTTGGTCAATCGTGACATGGGGTGGGGCGTTTCGTTTGAATAGGCTTCGCAATTGCATAGCACCATTATAGAGGGCTTACCATATCTTATACGATTACAGAGTGTTAAAAGTGCTAAAGGGCTAAGAGGGTGTTTCTTAAATCAATTTCCACTTTTTTGTCAGATGAACTGACGTGATTTTATCAAATCAGAGAGCATATTTAGACAAAATGAATGCCAAAATCACTATCTCTGGGTTGTTATGGGGTGGTTTTGCCACCCCATAACAACCCAGAGATAGTGATTCTGGCGAAAAATTGTTTTAAGAAACAGTGTCTAATGCGCTAAAAATGTGGTTTTGGCATTTTCTTAATACTGCCCTTTTATTCGAGGTCTATGGGCGCTTGAGGTATAGTATATCGATGATGTCGTCAAAACCTAATCACACGCATGCTACAGACGAGAGCAGCGAGCTTGGCTCACAAAAGACAGTTGCAGGCTTCGCCGAAGCCATTATTTGCAGGCTGATTCAAGCTGCCGATGAGGTGCGTAAAAATGCATATGCGCCTTATTCTGGCTATCATGTAGGGGCGGCTGTGTTTACAAAATCGGGCATGGTCTTTACTGGCTGTAATGTTGAAAATGCCTCGTATGGGCTGACCAACTGCGCCGAGCGTAGTGCTATTTTTACTGCCATTGGCGAAGGTCAACGTGAGTTTGTGGCGATTGCTGTTGTGACCGATCAAGGTTGGTCGCCGTGTGGGGCCTGTCGTCAGGTCATTCGTGAATTTGGTGACAATATTGCCATGATTATTGCTGATGGCAAAGGCAATTACACCAGCACTACTTCGGGCGCGTTATTGCCATCTGGGTTTAGCGCTGCAGATATGAAATAAAGTTGATTGGTTGATTGGTTGATTGGTTGATTGATGACTCGTGACTTGTAGCTTGTGATTTATTAATCAACCAATCAACCATTTATTTGAGAAGATATCACTTGTTGAAGCGATTGTTGTTTTTGCCAACGATCATTATTTTTGTTGTGTTGGCAATGCGGTTGTGGACGCATTATCGGGCCAATGGGGACGTTCATGACGATCTTGAGCAAATCCCCAAACGCAAAGTTGCTATTGTTTTTGGGGCTGGTGTTTTTAATAATTTGCCATCGCCGGTGTTATATGATCGTATTTTGGCGGGGACCG
>JAGWYZ010000405.1 GCA_018969115.1 Chloroflexota bacterium
TGAAGTCGTTCCGGTAATAAGGATGTCTTCGGCGTTAAGATCACGCCATAAGCCAAGGCCGTCAATTGCCCGGTTTTCTCTTCGCGTACCACACCATAGCCCGTTGTCGCAATGCCGGGGTCAATACCAAGCGCAATCAAGATTTTAGATTTTAGATTTTAGATTTTGGGTGACTTAAAAATCTAAAATCTAAAATTCCAAATTAAGACAGGTTGGTATACACCTGTTGCACGTCGTCCAACTCTTCGAGGGCCTCAACCGCCGCCGCCACTCTCTCCATCTCGGCTTCGCTCACTTCCGATGACGTGGTCGGCAAATAGGTAATTTCGGCAGTGGTCACATTCATTTTCTTGGCCGTCAGTGCCTCACGCACGGCCCGCAAATTTTCAACTTCGGTAATCACTTCAAAGCTTTCCTCGCCGTCTTTAATGTCTTCGGCGCCAGCCTCCAAGGCCACTTCAAATACTGCATCATAGTTGGTGCCCTTGCGATCAACCACAATATAGCCCTTGCGGTTAAACTGCCACCCTACCGTGCCGCTTTCGCCCATAATACCACCGGCTTTGGTCAACACCTTACGCACATCCGAGTTCGAGCGGTTACGATTATCGGTCAACACCTGAATCATAAATGGCACTTTGGCTGGCCCATATCCCTCATACATCAGTTCTTCATATATTTCGCCTTCGCCACCCTGCCCCGTAACGCGGTTGATGGTGCGTTCAATATTGTCTTTTGGCATGTTAGCAGCTCGTGCTTTATCGACCGCCAGCCGTAAACGAAAGTTTGATTCAATGCTACCGCCGCCTTCTTTTGCGGCCACTGCAATTTCACGCAACAAGCGTGTAAATGCTGCCCCACGCCGCGCATCCGTTGTCGCCTTGGCGCGTTTAATTGTTGCCCATTTACTATGACCTGACATCTTATTTCCTTCGTAATTTATGTAATATAGCGATTGGATCGCCTAAACGCAAAATCGCAATCGTCGTTGAATTTTCAAAGGTATTATACGCACAGCGCGTCTAATGGCTACCCCAATTTGCGCCACAACTTAATACCAACCGCTTTTGGCGCTATGGCTGTATTTGCTCAAGAATTGGGATGTTCTCAAAAGAAGTAATGCCGAACTTACTATTACTTTGTGTTTGGCGGGGCAAAGCCCTCGCCGAACACGAAGTGATGGTGATTTTGGCGGAAATTTGTGGCTCAACTGGAATTCAGGGGGTTGAAGAATCGTTTGATGGGTCATTCCGACGCGAAGCGAGGAATCTTTGCGTAAACATAATCATCGTGCTGATTTACCGCAAAGACCCCTCGCTTCGCGTCGGGGTGACCCATTGGATTTTAGGATTACCCTAGAATTAAAAAAGTCAACCCCATGAATTCCAGTTGAGCCAAATTTGTTTTAATTCTCCCTATTTATTGAGAAGATACCGATGTCTTTTTAAATTGTCGCTGGTTTTACATAAAAGGGCAACCCAACCCGTTGAATATGCTCACGCACTTCAGCATCGCTGATGTGTGCCCAAATGGATAAGTCGATGGTATAAGGCAGCCATAACTCATCAAGCGCGTCCATCACCTTATACAATACTTGCAGCATTAAATCTGACCCGCCACACAAGGTGAGATCAATATCCGACCCATTTTTATAATTGCCCTTGGCACGTGATCCATACAAAATCGCCTTTTCGATTTGCGGGTAACACATTAAAACGGCTTGTATTTTTTGAATCGTCGTTTCTTTTAGCCCATAATTCATGATTGAGCCTCAGACCGCATCTTTTGAAATTTAGCACGAATGGTCCTAAATTCTTGTGCATATTCATGCAAAATTGCCAACACAATCCCAGCAGCCGTGTCTTCGTTATAGGTATACGAGGTCAAATTACGGCTTTTGATCATTGCCATCCAAACTTCGCCATTCTCAATCAACCCTGTTTTAAATGCTTCGCGGGTCACATCTTTAGAGCCATACAAATTCTGAACCCCACTATTTTCCAAAAAATCCTTCAAGGTGCACCACGCCAATTCGTGCGTATATTCAAATGCTTGAATCAACCCCTGTTCTTCGAGGCTTGACAAAGCCCGTTGCTGCGATAACTGGATTGCCGCTTCTAATTGCAAAAACGCTTTTTCAAAATGGCTAAATCGTTGAATCCATCGAATATCCTTTACGATCA
>JAGWYZ010000406.1 GCA_018969115.1 Chloroflexota bacterium
GAATACATTGGCGAAAGCTACTTCAATTATTTAGCCAATTTGCCCGATCTGGTATTGCTGATGGACGAAAGTCATCGGTATCGCGCCAGTGCTGGGGCGCGGGCCATCAACGAACTCAAACCCATTTTAGGGTTAGAGTTAACCGCAACACCCTATATCGAAACGAGCAAAGGCACGATCAAATTTAAAAACATCATTTACGACTACCCATTGGCCCAAGCCATGCAAGATGGCTTTGTAAAAGAGCCAGCCGTTGTCACCCAAAAGAATTTTGACCCGCGTCAATTTACCGCGGCCCAACTCGAAACCATCAAGCTACAAGATGGGGTGCGGCTGCACGAGGCAACCAAAATCGAGCTAATGACTTATGCGCAAAAAGAGCGTAAGCGCTTGGTCAAGCCATTTATGTTGGTCATCGCCCGCGATACTACTCACGCCAGCGACCTGTTGCGGCTGATTGAATCTGAGCAATTTTTTGAGGGTCGCTATATCGGCAAAGCCATTCAAGTTGATTCGAGCAAGATCGGCGAAGAAGAAGACAAAATGGTAACGCGGTTATTGGCAGTTGAGCAAGCCGAAGAACCGACCGAAATCGTCATTCATGTCAACATGCTGAAAGAAGGCTGGGACGTGACGAACCTATACACCATTGTGCCACTACGCGCCGCCAGTGCGCGGGTGCTGATCGAGCAAAGCATCGGGCGCGGCTTGCATTTGCCCTTTGGCAACCGCACTGGGGTCGAATCGCTTGATCGCTTGAGTATTGTGGCGCATGACCGTTTTCAAGAAATTATTGACGAAGCCCGTCGCCCCGATTCGCTGATCAAACTGCGGGCCATCGAAGTCGACTTCAATAATGACATACCACGCACAAAATCAGTAAGCATTGTTTCAAACTTGGCTCAACAATTAAACGCCAAGCCAAGCCCGCCGTCGAATTTAACCAATCCCCAATCAGCCAGCGCCCCTTCGGCCCCAGCGCTCTACTATTCGGCGCAAGCGCAAAATATTGCCAATACCACCTTCGAAATCGCCAATCAGTTTCAATACCTGCCGCGCATCAGCGATCTACAAAAGCCCGAAATACACGCGCAATTGGTGCGTGAGGTGCGTGCCAGCTATACCGCCAGCCCCGCCTTCGCCACCCAAGCCACATTGCCCATCGAAGCCACGCCCGAAACACTCGATGTCGAGCGCATCGTTAAAGAGGTCGTTTCGTTGATGGTGCAACACACGATTGACATTCCGCGCATTGTGGTTGTGCCCACCGGCGATGTCACCATCGGCTATCATCCATTTCAGCTTGAGTTGAGTGGGCTACACCTCAACCCTGTTTCAACTGAGATGGTCTTGCAATATTTGCGCAGCCAAGAGCAACAGGTGCTCAATTTAAACCAAGCTCACGCCCCTGAACAACGACCCGAAGACTACATTGTGCGCGGTTTAATGGATTTTAATGACATTGATTATGATGCCCACGCCGATCTGTTATACGACCTAGCGCGTCAAGTGGTGCAACACTTACACAGTTATCTTACAACAGAGGCCGATGTACAAAATGTGTTGCAATACTATCAAAAACCGCTTGTCAACAATGTGCATACACAAATGTTGGCGCATCGCTACGAACACGCCACCGATTATGTGGTTAAGGTCAATGCTGGGTTTAGCGAGCTAAAACCCAGTGCCGTCACCGTCGCTGCCGATTCACCTGTATATGATTTTCGCAACCCGATCGAAGATAAATCACGCATCGGGCAAATGGTGTTTGGCGGTTTCAAACGCTGTTTATACCCCCTGCAAAAATTTGATTCAAATTCCGAACGCCTGCTTGCAGTCATTCTTGACCGCGATGGGCAACGATGGTTTCGGCCTGTGCGTGATCAGTTTCAAATCTATTATCAACTCAACCACGATTCACATTTATACCAACCCGATTTTGTGGTCGAAGACGTACAATACATCAATATGATCGAATGCAAATCGCGCAAAGAATTAGAAAGTCCAGAAACGCTATCGAAAGCCGAAGCCGCAAAAAAATGGTGCGCATTGGCCTCCGGTCACGCCCGCCAACACGAGGGCAAGGCTTGGCGCTATTGCCTCATTCCACACGACATACTTTCAGAAAGCATGTCTTTAGATCACTTGCTCAGACTACACACAAAATAAAAC
>JAGWYZ010000407.1 GCA_018969115.1 Chloroflexota bacterium
GACCGGGGCGCGCAAGGGCAACCGAACGGCGGCCTTCGAGCCGCCGAGCTGGGTCGAAGACCTGAGCGATGCGGCACAGGCCAAGGTGAAGGTCTTGCTCTATAACCTGAGTGGCAATGATTTGCCAGCCGGAGCGGGTGAGGTCTTGCTGATTGACTACGAGGTGGCAGCAGATGCTAACTTGTCATCGGTGGTGGATGTGGCGGAATTGGTGTTGTCTGACCCGAAGGGTGCGGCGTTGACAACGCAGTTTGAGCCGGGGCATATTTTGATCGGCGAAGACCCTAGAGCCACGCCACAACAGTCTGTGCCGAGGGCGTATCTGCCGTTGGTGTGGCTGGGGCGGCGGTAAGAGCACCTCGAAAGATGGATATAAACTCATAAATATTGATGATTTTATCAAAAGGATATTTAATTGCAAAGCAATTGAATTCTTAGTCTTATACTAAGTACTTTATCAAAATGGAATAAAACAGCTTAAATCAATTGCCAAGTCACCCCGATGCAAAGTGAGGGGTCTTTGCGGAAAATCAGCACAGTGATGATGTTTACGCAAGTATTCCTCCTCATAGTTTGCCCTGAGCTTGTCGAAGGGGCAGAATGAAGCACAAAATACGTATAACCAAAATCCATCTTGATTAGCAGGTTGGCACGGTAAACCGTTGGGTGATAAAGCGTCTCACCCATCAAAACATGAGCAAAAACTCATAAATATTAAAGGTTCTATCAAAATGAGATCTAATTAAAAAACAATTAAAAAATACTTAAATTTCTAGTCTTGTCATGGTGTAGTGAAGTCACCCCATCGCGACAAAACATGAGATTTTAGTTTTCAGTATCACTACGACAAATCGCGGGTAAGCCAGTTTTGAAGTAGATAGAGGAAAAAAATGTTAAGAAAAACATCACAACTTACATCACGGTTCGTTCTCGTTGCCGCCTTAACCGGTGCTTCGATCGCAACCAATTCGCCAGCGGTCTTTGCCTCTCAGCCACAAACAGAGGCATCGAGACAAAACCCGCTCGTCACCATAATTCCTAACAATAACCCACTCATTAACCAAATAATTGTGAAATACAAAGCGGGGGTCTCTGTCGTGCCAAATGGTGTGGCTCAGGTCAATTCAGTGCAAACTACTGCAGGGGTGGCAATGGGTTATGCTCGTGCAATGAGTGGGGATGCTCATGTGATGCGACTGGGTGCATCTGTGAGCCAGAGTGATGCAGTCGTGCTTGCATCACGGATTGCAGCCTTACCAGAAGTTGAATACGCGCAGCCAGATTTTATTGCAAAACCAACCTTTATTCCAAATGATACTTTGTTTAGTCAACAGTGGCATTATTTCACCCCAACAGTGGGGACATACGGCATCAATTTGCCCTTGGCATGGGATGTCACCAAAGGGGTCAGCAGCGTTGTCATTGCTGTAATTGATACCGGTATTTTGCCGCACCCAGACTTAGCTGGACGCACTGTTACAGGCTATGACTTTATTACGGATGGTACGAATGCCAATGATGGCGACGGACGTGATGCTGACCCGACAGATCCGGGTGATTTTGGCTGCGGCAGCAATAGCAGTTGGCATGGCACGCATGTGGCTGGGACGATTGGTGCCCTTAGCAATAACGGAACCGGCGTTGCTGGTGTAAACCATGTCTCAAAAATTTTACCGGTAAGAGTGTTAGGTAAATGCGGTGGCACATTCTCCGATATTGCAGATGGGATTCGTTGGGCAGCTGGTTTACCGGTATCTGGCGTACCTGACAATGCAAACCCAGCTAAAGTAATTAATATGAGCTTGGGTGGCGCTACACCATGCAGCAATGCACCAGCGTTGCAGTCAGCCATCGATGCCGCCACCGCCGCTGGGACTATCGTTGTTGCTGCAGCTGGGAATAGCAATGCTGACGCAAGTGGTTTCTCACCCGCCAGTTGCAATAATGTGGTTACGGTTGCCGCAACAGGCCGCACAGGCTCTAAAGCTTCTTATAGTAATTTTGGGTCTACGGTTGAAATAAGCGCACCCGGTGGTGATGGGTCAAATGGCGTCTTGTCAACACTCAATGCAGGCACAACCACCGCCGGCGCTTACAACTATGTTTCTTATCAAGGCACAAGTATGGCTGCGCCACATGTCGCTGGCGTGGTGTCATTGATGTTGTCACT
>JAGWYZ010000110.1 GCA_018969115.1 Chloroflexota bacterium
CGCATGTGCAATGCTACTGATGTCACTGTCGTATCTCTACAACCTCGTTGGACAGGTTCAAACCTTGCGTTATGCCAAAGAACAGTATGAATTACAACGAGCGGAAGTATCAAAAAACGAAAAAATTCTGAAGAATTGGCGCAGAGCACTAGAATATGCCAAGACAGACTACTTTACCGAACGTTACGCCCGTACAGAACTGCGCATGGGAAAATCTGGAGATGTGATTGTTTTTCCTTACCCTGCGAATCTCCCGGCAGCATCGGGTGAATTTTCTCGTGTGGGGCAAAATAGTGTTTGGTGGAATGACTTTGTTGAATAGATTTTGGAGGACTATGTTCGCAAGAGATAGACAGGCGAATAATAATGCCGCACAGGGGGCTGCTGCTAACGTCAGCAACTATAACAACAATAATAATGCGGGAGGTTTTAGTAATACCGCCGCGCCAATGAATAATATGCCACCGTTGGCATTATCTGCCCATACAATGTCAACGATCCCGTCGCGTGCCTCAAGCGCCTCATCAGCGCAAACCCAAGGTTCACGCATTGAGACGGTTGTTAGCTCGGGTTGTCGCATGAATGGCACCTTGCATTGCGATAGTGGCATCAAAATTGAAGGGATTTTTGAAGGCATTGTGATGACACGCGGCAATTTAATTATTGCTGAAGGGGCCAAGGTAATGGCGGATATTCAAGCCGGTAACATTGTGGTGGCTGGCTCACTTAAAGGCACTATTACCGCTAATAAGATTGAAATTACAGAAACCGGGCGGGTTTGGGGTGATCTTACCGTGAATACCTTGCTCTTATCTGAAGGGTCTTATTTGCGTGGTAATACCAATATGATGGGTAATGATGTCGAACTATTGCAACTAGAACCCCCGAAGTTTGATCCCATTTTCCCAAATATTCCTGTATTAGAAGCACCGAGCAGATAGTTTGTGGTTTTGTTTAAAAATAGGGGCAAAAGAATATAGCAACGCGAGTTTCACAAACACGGATTGCTACGTATCTTTGCCCATATATTATTCGTGATATTCTCGTGTTTTCTCAACTGTTGAGATGATGCCTATTCTACCTAAATTATGTTAACCTCAGAGCAAGTAAACCGTGTGGCGCATTTGGCGCGTTTAGCCTTGACTGAAGATGAAAAGCAACGCTATGCTCGTCAGTTATCGGCTATTTTAGATTATGCAGAGCAATTGGCGAATGTTGATGTAAGCCATGTGCCACCCACCGCTACTGTATTACCAGTGCGTAGTGTTGTGCGTGAGGCCGATGTTGTAAACCAATTGCTGACGCGCGATGAAGTACTAAAAAACGCCCCACGTAGCGATGGCGAAAGCTTTGAGGTTGCTGCAGCCATTACTGAATCATCATGATCGATCATCTAACTGTTAAGGCCGTGCGTGCTGGCTTACAAAAAAAACAATTTTCGGCGCTCGAATTGACCCACGCCTATCTTAAACGCATTCACGAACATAACCCGCGTTTAAATGCCTATATTAGTGTGAATGATGAAGAAGCACTACAACAAGCCCAAGCCGCCGATGAGCGTATTGCTAAAGGTGACGACACCCCCGTGTTAGGGCTGCCAATGGCAATTAAGGATGTGCTTTCGACCAAAGGTTTACGCACGACTGCCGGTTCACGGATGCTCGAAAATTATGTGCCAACTTGGGACGCTACGTGTGTTGCAAATTTGCGGTCGGCCGGGGCGATTTTTTTAGGCAAAACCAATACCGATGAATTTGCGATGGGGTCATCGACCGAAAACTCGGCCTATGGTGTGACACACAATCCGCATGATGAGTCGCGTGTGCCGGGCGGTAGCTCGGGGGGGTCGGCGGTGGCGGTGGCCGCTAATTTGTGTGTGGTCGCGTTGGGCACTGACACCGGTGGCAGTGTGCGGCAACCAGCCGCTTATTGTGGCATCACGGGCTTAAAAAATACTTATGGTCGGGTGTCACGCTATGGTCTCATTGCTTATGGCTCATCGCTCGATTCAGTGGGGGTGTTGGCAAAAAATGCCGAAGATGCCGCTATCATCAACAGTGTTATTGCCGGGCATGACCCCAAAGATTCAACCTCGATTCATTCGCCTGTGCCAAATTATGTCGATGAAATCAACAGCCTGAAATCTAAAATTCAAAATTTGCGTATTGGGGTTCCCAAAGAATATTTTATCGGTGGGTTACAACCTGACGTTGAAAATGCGGTGCGCGAAGGGGTGCGGGCTTTTGAGCGGATGGGCGCTGTTGTGAAAGAAATCAGTTTGCCGACGACGCATTTGGGTTTGCCAGTTTATTATCTTATCGCAACGGCTGAAGCGTCATCTAATCTATCACGTTTTGATGGGGTGAAATATGGGCTACGGGTGAATGGCGATGATTTGATTGATATGTATGGCAAGACCCGTCAAGCTGGCTTTGGTGATGAGGTGAAGCGACGTATTATGTTGGGTACTTATGCCTTAAGTGCTGGTTACTACGATGCCTATTACATTCGCGCCCAAAAAGTGCGCACCCTCATCAAACAAGATTTTGAGCGGGCATATCAAGAAGTGGATATCATCATGACACCAGTGGCCCCAACCACAGCATTTAAGATTGGTGAAAAGGTTGAAGACCCATTACAAATGTATTTAACTGATGTATTCTCGGTTACGCTAAACTTAGCAGGTAACTGCGGTATTAGTGTGCCGTGTGGTTTCGATCAACAAAAATTGCCTATTGGTATGCAATTAATGGGGCCAGCCCTTGGTGAAACCCAATTGTTGTCTGCGGCACACACCTATCAATTTTCAACGTTTAACTAAAAAATTATGCATGTCATCATACCTCTCGCCGGATTCGGGTCGCGTTTGCGACCTCATACATTTACCAAACCTAAACCCCTGATCAATGTCGCTGGCAAGCCAGTTTTAGGGCATATTCTCGATAAATTAACTGTGGCTGGGGTGCGCGATGTCACTTTTATTACCGGTTATCTTGGCGATCAAATCGCTGATTATGTATGGAAAGACCACCCGCAAATACGCGGGCGTTATGTTGAGCAGAAAGAATTGAATGGGCAGGCCTCGGCTATTTTGTTAGCGCGTGATCATTGCTCTGGCCCCGCTTTTATTGTGTTTGTCGATACTTTGGCCGATGCCGATTTAAAGGTCTTGGAGCAGACCGATGCAGATGGGGTTATTTATGTCAAAGAGGTCGAAGACCCGCGCCGATTTGGGGTGGTAAAACTCGATGAGAATGGTTTTATTACACGTTTTATCGAGAAGCCAAACGATACCAGCAATAAGTTGGTGGTGATTGGCATGTATTTTGTTAAAGATTGCGAAATGTTGATGCAATGTTGTGCTGATCTGATTCGGCGCGATATTAAAACCAAAGGCGAGTATTTTCTTGCCGATGCTTTTAATTTAATGATTGAGCGCGGTGCGAAATTGCGGGCGCAAATGGTTGATGTGTGGTTAGATGCTGGCAAGCCTGAAACGGTGCTTGAAACCAATCGCTATTTGCTGCAACATGGGCACGATAATAGTGCCATCTGGCAGGAGCGCAATGGGCTTGTGGTTGTGCCGCCGGTTAATATTCATCCTAGCGCCAAAATTGAGCGCAGCGTAATTGGCCCTAATGCCACTATCGCCGAAAATTGTATGATTTTGAACAGCGTGATTCGCGACAGTATTGTCGATACGGGGGCCGAGGTGCGCGATCATGTGTTAGCCAATTCGCTCATTGGCCGCGATGCCGTGCTGATTGGCCGCCCACGCCGCTTTAATGTCGGCGATTCGAGTGTGGTCGGGTTTGACGAAGAGTGATTGAAAAGGATGAAGGATGAATTCTTTTCATCCTTCATCCTTCATCCTTTTTATCTTACATCCCAGAAACGTACTGTGCCGTCGGCGGAGGCTGAAGCAAGTTGTTTGCTGTCGGGGCTAAAACGTACCTCGACGATATCGTTAATATGCCCATTTAGTTCGCGGAGCAATTTGCCAGTGGGCATTTGCCATAATTTAATAGTGCCTTCGGTTTCGCCGGTTGCAATCAGGCTGCCATCGGGGCTAAATGCAATCGAAAGCACTGTTTTGCCCGATCCAGGTATCTTGGTTATCATATCGCCACTTGTTTCGTTCCAAACGACCACCCCACCTAGTTCACTGCCTGCGGCGACACGCAATCCATCGGCACTATAAACTAAGCTATAAATGGGTTCGGCAATGCCGCTGAGTTCGCGCAACAATTTTTGGCTGTTTATATCCATGATTTGCACTTTTGTGTTATCGATGGCGCTCACCATATGTGCGGCAATGGGTGAAAAAGCTATGGCTGACACTTGTTGATTGGGCTGTGTAAATTTTCGCGCCAGTTTTTGGGTTTTTACATCCCAAAATTGCACTTCATCCAAAGATGCAATCAGCAATTGGCTGCTATCGGGTGAGAATGACAGCCCTAAAATACCACTGGTAAAGCCTGAAATTGGCACGGGTAACTTATCTAGGCTACTTAAATTCCAAAGCAACCCTTCGCCATCGACCGCCAAAGCGGCCAGCCACTGGGCATCGGGCGAAATGCTTGCGGCGATGATGGGTTTGCTGTGACCGCGTAAAACGCTTTTTTGTAAGGTCTTGCTACCCCAATTGCGCCACACCACCATGACGCTTTCATCAGAATATGCTAATAATTTGCCATCTTTGCTAAATGCCAAATTGCCGGGCACTTCGAGAAAACCATCGGAAGCGCGAATTAATTTGCCTGTTTTTACATCAAATAGCGAAATCGCGTTGGCATTGGCGACAATTAATTGAGAGGCATCGACACTAAACGATAAACTTTTAATAAAGCGCGTGTCGGTAATTGTTCTCATTAAGGCCCCGCTGCCTACATCCCATAGCTTAATAATATGATTGGTATCGCCCGAGGCCAACAATTTGCCATCGCGGCTAAATGCTACTGCTTCGAGGGTGGTAGCGTGGCTTTTGAGGGTTTTTAAGGCGGTGCCCGTTTGGGCATCCCAAATTCGCACCGTATGGTCATCACTGGCCGAGGCCAATAATTTGCTATCGGGGCTAATCGCGAGGCTGGTCGATGGGGCATCGTGCCCTTTTAACACGCGATATTGGCTGCCGCGTTCCACATCCCAAGCTTGTAAGGTATTATCGGCGCTATTCACATACATTTGTTTGCCATCAGCGCTAAAAACTGCCCGCAGTAGCAATCCCAATTCTTCGCCGCGTGTGATGGTAAATGTTTTGCTGCTGGCTTTGCCCGTTGTCAGATCCCAAATATCAGTTTTGCCCCCAGCTTGAATTACGATTAATTTGTTTGGGTCGTTTAAAAAAGATAGGGTTGTGACAGGGTCATTGCCGATGGATAATGAGCGTGTGCGCGCGCCGCTGCTAACATTATAAATTGAAATGGTATCTTCGGTATCATTGACGGCAATACTGGCGTTGTCTGGGCTAAAGGCCACGGCTAGTGTGCCGACCGAGGCTGTAAATGCACGTTGTAATGCTAACGTTTGCGCATCGTATAACTGTACCCCAAGTGAAGTGGCTGCGGCTAAAATTTTGCCGTTGGGTGAAATTTGAACTTGCTTCAATGTCCCACGCCCAATCTGTTGCACTCGGTCGCCAACAATCGTCAATTCACCTGCTGACTGAGCCGTATTGGTCTCAGTTGGGCTGACAGGCGTGACCGCACTGCCGCCGCTTGTTGCGTTTGACAGAAGGGCGACAATTGGCGCAGTTGTAGCGTTGGGGGTAGGTGGGGCGGTTATGTTTGTTGTGGTTGTTGGGGGTGGGGCCGAAGGTGGGGCCGTTGCAGCATTTTTATTACAGGCTGTCAATATAAAGGCAAGCGCAATCGAAAATTTATTTAAAAAGTTAGCGTTCATTTTTCTCCAATTTTTACCGCCGATAGCAACATTGATGCATGATTAATTGAGCGGCATTGGCATTTTTACCACTCCTAAGCATACCCGATGCACTATCTAGCTAATACTCTAGCTCAGGCACATCTTCTGTTAAAAGGTGACTCACCTTGTCTTCGTCAGGCCATTCGCTGTCAGATAACCCTTGCCGATGACATAATGTGCGAAAGGTACAAAAAGTACAGCGGTGTTCATTGGTGGTTTTTTCAAATTCATTTTCGTGTTTACATTGGGCAATGTGTTGAACTAATGTACGCAATCGGCGTTCATCTGCTTCAAATTCGGCTTGTGAATAGTTTATATCAATCCACGCAGAAGCACTAGTGGCGTTTTCATCATTATCGTCAGATGGTTGATTGGCCAACCAATAGCGCATACTACAATTTTCGGGTGGGATGGGTTGCCCACCATTAAAGGGTGCCCCAGCACTCGCTAAGACATATAAATAAACCCGTGTTTGTAGCCTGTCACGCCAAAAATGATGGGGGAGGGGTCGATTAAAACGAATGGTTTTCCAATCTACTACCACGGCTCGGTCTTTCTCAATCGCTAATAAATCATAACGGGCATACAAACGATAATCATCAATTTGTGCCGCTAGCTCTAATTCGGGCAAGCGCTGGGCTGGCAATGCGCTAAAATCGCTGTCAAGAAAGCGCCCCCACCACGTTTGTAGCTCAATGTCGCTAGCTGAATCAGCCAGTTTGGCTTCAGCTAGGCTCAGTGCTGGGCTAATGCCCAGCCAGTACCGTTCAATCCAACGATGCAGCCTAACCCCTTGACGCAAATACTCGCGATATTGCAATACATCCATGCCACCATAGCCTGTTTCTAACAAAGGCCATACTTGTTTTATGATATATTGTAAATAAAACCGTCTGGGGCACGCTAAATAATCATTCAGACTATGCTGACTAAACAAAAAATCAGGACTGAGGATTGAGTCTATTACTGAAGACATAAAACACATTTTAGGTTAAAATCACAACATGCTTTCAAATATTCGCCTGTGGGCCAATGCTCATCCCAAATTAGCATCATGGATTTTCTTAGCCATAGGCATGGTTGTCATTTTGCTTGTTGCGGCGCGTGAAGTTGGTCTTAATGCTGGTCAATGGTTTTTTCTGATCTTGTCAACCATCGGTTTGGCAGGTTTATGTGTATGGATTATTAGCTGGGAAGATGACGACGAGGTTGAGCCGGCTTAACCGTATTTTTATTTTTTCACTATTTTCGTATCTTTTCAATAATTCGATGTAAGCCCAAAAGGTGTAATGTCGAAATCACTATATGGCCTTTGTGAACAGGGACAAAGCCCCTGTTCACAAATAGTGATTTCGACGAAAATTTGTTTTATTTGCCCCATTTTATTGAGAAGGCACCTATTTTCTCAATATTCAATAATTGGGGTATTCCCCAAAGATGTAATGTGCCGAACTCACTATCTTTTCACAAAGGGATAGTGAGTTCGGTCAAAACTTGGTTTACTTTTCTACTTTTGTCAACAAACTGTCATCTTTTCATGACTAAATTTAAGCGAAATCTTGGTATACTATTTATTTAAGCTTATCTCTAACGATGTTTATAGAGATAGCGATCTGTTTTCAACAAAAGATTCTCTCAGAATGCACTCATGCTGATTTGTTGATATATCGCAAAAGGAGACAAGGCAAATCGATGACTTACTTGGCTATTCGCTCTATTTTGTTGCTCGTTACTACGTTAGGGGTATTTTTAACCTTTTATGCCTATACGTTCGCGGTTAATCTTGATCGTGCTGATGTATATGCAAATTCCCTTGAACGAAGTTGTGTGGCTTATGGTGGCAAAAGGTTTTGTTTTTCAAAACGCCCTGACCCAAGTCTACCAGCCGATAAAGGTCGGCTGTGGATGGATTATTACGATGGCAGCAAATGGTTGCCAGTGCAACGTAATCCAGATGGAATTTTGTCATCGTCCCCCGAATGTTTTCTCAATACCAATATGACAACATATCCGGCGATTTGCTTCATGACAGGCGTAGACGATTGGCTGTATGTGATTCAGGCCAGTGCCACTGGCTGGGGTGATTGGACCCGTATTCAAAGTGGTGAATTGGCATCAAAGCCCAATTGTTTTTATTGGGTCGATGGTAAATCGATCACATGTATGCCACGCACGTGGGAATCAAACTTAGAATTTGTGCTGTGGGATAGAGATGCGGATGATATTGGCCCACGCATTAAAAAATTAGGTGGTTTGTTGACCGATGCCCCCGTTTGTAAACCCTTTACCAACAATATTAGTGGCCCATTTGGTTGTACCATGCTTATGAAAGACAACTCAGTTTGGATGGTTATTTGGGACAATAATCGTTGGACGTGGCAGCAGTTCTAAACGTCTTAGCGCATTCATGATCGACACACAGCACATTGCCGACCCCACAACTAAAGGGTTGTTGTTGAAATTGGCGTAGTTTACATAATGGCAGCCCGATTACATTGAGCGGGCAGCCGCTGATTTGCGCCACCGGGCTAAAGTTGAGGTGCTGCACCGCATAAGAACCGGCTTTGTCGAATGGGTCACCGCTGGCGATATAGGCCTCAATTTCGGCATCGCTGTAATGGCGCATCAACACTTGTGACTTGACAATGTGAATGGCCTCTGTGTCAGCTTGCCGCACCACCAGACAAGTTTGAACCTGATGCACTCGCCCGCGCAGGCGGCGCAGCATGGCCCATGCCTCGGCGGTATCTACCGGTTTGTTGAGCATCTCGCCGTCGATCAGCACGGTTGTGTCGGCGGCAATGATCCAAGTGCCAGTGTCGGCGTCGGCGTTGGCATCATTTTGCGCTGCCACGGCGGCTTTGTTGCGGGTGATGCGTTGTTGGGTCTCTAATGGTGTTTCATTAGGTAATGGGTCTTCATTTACGTCAGATGGGTGCACTGCAAAGATGACCCCCAATTGTGCCAATAACTCGCGGCGGCGAGGTGAGGCTGAAGCCAAGATGATTTTAGATTGGGAGATGCTCACGGTGTGGGATAAATTAGGGATTTCCCACAAAGGCGCAAAGCTGTTTTTTGTGCTTTTGCGTCTTTGCAAAAAGAAATTCTTAAGATGCAAATTCGGTGCGTTTGAGCAGATCAATATTTTCGAGTGCGCGACCGCAACCCAGTGCTACACATGCCATTGGCGCGTCGGCAATATAGGCCGGTATCCCCACTTCTTTGGTAAAAAATTCATCAAGTTTGCGTAATAAAGAAGTGCCGCCTGTCATCGCCATCCCACGATCGATGATATCCGAGGCCAATTCGGGTGGGGTGCGCTCGAGCACAGCTTTGATACAGGCAGTCATTTGCGACAGCGGCTCTTGTAGCGCTTCGGTAATTTCATTTGATGACAATTCAATCGTGCGTGGTAAACCGGTAATTTGATCACGGCCTTGCACTTGCATCACTAATTTGGTTTCAAGTGGCAAGGCGCTACCTATTTTGATCTTAATATCTTCTGCGGTCGGTTCACCAATGGCTAAATTGTATTTGCGACGACAAAATGATTGAATGGCTTCATCAAGCCTGATGCCACCGACGCGCACTGAGTTTGCCACCACAATGCCATTCATCGATACCACCGCAGCTTCGGCGGTGCCACCGCCAATATCCATCACCAAATTGCCGGTGGCTGTGTCAACAGGCAACCCAGCTCCCATTGCGGCGGCCAATGGCTCGCGCAGCAAAAATACCTCGCCTGCACCGGCTTCGATGGCGGCTTCGCGCACAGCGCGGCGTTCAACACTGGTTACGCCAAAAGGCACGCCGATTACGACACGTGGCGGCAAAGGCTTAAACCCTTTGATACGGTTGATGAAATGTTTGAGCATTTCTTGTGTAAAGCGAAAGTCGGCAATAACACCCTCGCGCACTGGGCGCACCACTTCAATTTCGCCGGGGGTGCGGCCATACATTTGGCGTGCGGCTTCACCTACTTCAACTGGTTGCTCACTGTGGGTCAGAATGGCGATAACGGATGGTTCTTGCACCACAATACCTTGTCCACGCACATACATAATAATATTTACTGTGCCGAGGTCGATGCCAATTTCTTGTCTAAATAATCCCATGCTTTCCCGCGATTTAAATGTTGCTATTCAGCCTTGTTATTTTATCCTGATGATTTTAACGATAATCTCCGAGCGATCAACGGGCTTTTGATGCAATTTATGTGTCTTCTTAATCTGGCTATGTCACATTAGCCAAAGCAAAGCAAGTTTTTGCCGATTTCACTACACCCTCCCCTGCTGTAGGCAGGGGAGGGTGTAGTGAAATCGGCATATGTCTTTTTAATGTGACATTGTCAAGGTAATAATTTGAAGTAAACCTCAAAAGATGTAATGTCGAGATCACTATATGGCTTTTGGCAGCAGGGGGCAAAGCCCCTGCTGCCAAAAGCCATATAGTGATCTCGACGAAAATTTGTTTTACCTACCCTATTTTATTGAGAAGATACCAAATTGTTTCATTCTGCTTTCAAAATTACATACACTGGCAACCCACTACGCTCGTGTGCAATAAATGTCTCATTCACTTGCTTGCCCATTGCCTGCGCCAACTGTGTAAATTCCAATCTGCGATTATAAACGGCAAAGCGATCCCATAGCACAATATAGTGGCGGGTCGGGTCTTGCAATAATTCACGTGCCCGCGTCCGAAACCCATCATCGGCCTGAGCGCTATAGCCAAAAACCTCGAGTGGGCGCACGCGATCAGCCGTTAACACCCGCACTTGCTTTTCGATCCCCCAATCTAAGGCAATTGGTTGGCTTATTTTTTGCTGATCCAAATGTTCGGCCAATTTGTAAATGGCATCTGAGAATCGGCCCGTGCCGCCGGTTTCGCTTAATACCCGATGATGTTGGCTGTTTACCCACACATCGGTGGCGATGATGGGGCTGAGCAACAGCGTTGCAAGTGCCAAATTTGCAATTTTGGATTTGGCGCTTGTGTTTGAGGTTTGGCGCAAAAATACAAATCGTAAATTGCAAACTGTAAATGTCGCATAGGCTAATATTATTTGCGGTAACGGTAGCATAATGAATTGATGGGTAGACCACAACCCCGAGACCGTAAATGCACCTAAAAAAATGAGAATGAGAATGCCAGCGACCAAGGCCAAGAATTTGCGTGCTTGTTTTTGCCATAGTGACAATACCCCGCCGATGGGCACGGCCAATAATAACGCAGGAAAAGCATAAATGTTGCTAAAGGGCGTGCCGTTATACCAAAAATAACTGCCGTCGATAAAGACTCGTACGTCATCCCATGATTTCAGCAAATTGCCCCACACATTGCGATTGTCTACGCCAAATTGTTGGGTAGGGTTGTTTAGCGAATTGAGCAAGAGCATCAAGGTTGGGGCATTGCCATCGCGTAGCCAGCCAGTCAAGTTATAGTAAATGAGCGGGGCCGAACCAAACAGCAAGCCGAGGCCAAGCATGACCAGCGGTTGTACGAGTTGTTTGATGGATGGTTTGGGGTATGAGGTCAGACAATAACCCATCAGCCACACAGCCATGACCACACACCAGCGAAAAAACAATAGTTTTACCCACAGCCCAAGCCCAAGCAAAAAACCAGCAGCGAAAAGAATGCTGAATGCCGAATGCTGAAGGCTGAAAGGTGCAGTTTTATTGTCTTTTGCGCGTTTTATTAGTAATACCATCGCGCCTAGCGAGCAAATGGTCATGGTGCTGCTGACGCTGATGCCTTGGCGGCTAAACCAAATAAACGACGGATTGATGGCGAGTAATAGCGCCGTCAAGGTGGCGATGCCATTGCCAAACCAGTGTCGCGACCACAACCATGCCAACATAATGCTGACAGCAGAAAAGAAAATAGATTGTGTCCGTGCGGCAACCACGCCCGGGCCAAATAGCCACATGAAGGGTAGGGTGGCATAGCCACCCCAACTGCCCATATAGTCGAGCAACATAATAGGGTAGCTGCCGATGCCAATACCGCGCAGCAATTCAGGCGATTCGCCATGTATCAATTGCAACATTGGCACAAGGTCGAGCGCCTCGTCGTAATAAAAACCGGGCAAATACAGTTGATATAAGCTGATTGCCAAAAAAAGTAAGAGGCTGAGCAGCAAGCCCGCCCATGTAGCAACGGTGGCAATATGTTTAAACCGATTCAATAAAATGGATTATCCCTCGGTCTGGAATGTGCTTGTTGTGTTGTTGGTGCTATTTTTTACCAGCACAAGCATTTCGTCATTTAATCGGCGGGCAAACGCCGCGATTGGCTCAACAACTACGGCAAATCGGCTAACCCACGTACCCGCGACACGCGCCGCATAAACTCGCCTAGGCTGGCGCTTTGTTGGCGCAAGCGTTGCACGCCCGGGCCAATGGGGTCACGTCCGGCAGTGGCGCTGCCGCCCGGCTCGGCGTTATAGGCCCCATAAAATGCAAAATAAGCCTGATTAAGTTTGCGAATTTGGTAGCCATTGCGCACAAAAACCACTCGTCGCTCCTCCATATATTGTTCGGCTTCGCTAATTTTGCCCTCGGCCAGCAATTCATCGGCCCGTAAGCGCGTCATGCGCATCTCACGGTTAAAGTCAAATTTTGTCTGTGCTTCAGCGCGGGCAAGACCAAGGCCCTTAGATTGAGGATTGGGGGTTAAGGATTGGGGATTAACGTCCCCAATCCTTAACCCCCAATCCTCAATCGCTAATCCCTCTCTTTGAGAAGTTGTTTCAGGGTAATATTTTGCAATCACCCGCTTGCTGATTTCGCGCTCAAAAATGACAGCACTGGTTTCGTTGATGATGCGTGAGGTGGCGTCATTGCCATAATTTAAGGCAATAGGGGCCAAGTGCCACACAAAATAATTGTGTGCCCATTCGTGTGCAGCCACCTCGATGGCAAAACGCACAGAGGCGGTTTGGGGCAGCATAGTCGGGTAGGCACCCAAGCCACCGATGGGGGTAATGAGTGACGATACATCAAATTGTTGATCGACTTTTGTCTCCAAGCGTAGCAATTCTTCAATCGGCAAATCTGTAACTAAGGTGCGTTGGTCAATCCGCTCAATTTTGTCGCGCCGCGAAATAATCATGACATCGGGCAAGCCGGTGAAGCGAAAACGCAACGGTGGCAAAATTTGCCCACCCAGTGCAAAGCCTTCTTCACGGATAATGCTTTCGACTTGTTCTTGAATGATGGCCTCGCATAGTAATTGGCGGGCG
Source organism: Chloroflexota bacterium (assembly GCA_018969115.1). Lineage (GTDB taxonomy): Bacteria > Chloroflexota > Anaerolineae > J036 > Brachytrichaceae > AQU-03. Next base: position 13,169 of record JAGWYZ010000110.1, read on the forward strand.
TTGATTTGTTGGCGCAAGATATCGCGTTGACGGCGCTGATCTTGGCTGGCACTGGCGGCATCTTTGATATCGGGCGAAATATAAATTTTGTCGATTTCGACATTCAGCACCTCAAAATCATGCACCAACTGCATGGTCTGGCGCACAAATGTCACCTGATCGGCATCACTCATGCCGTGTTGTGGCGTAATTAGCTCGTGGGCAGCCTTGGCTGTTAATGCGTCAACCTCCCAGCGCACAATATTAAATTGTTGGCCGGCAATTACGCGGTCTAACGAGGCATCGCGGTCACGAACCAGCGGCACGTCAAAGGTTAAACTCAAGAGGGTTAAGCTGACCCAAAACAAATTTACAAGCACCCT
>JAGWYZ010000111.1 GCA_018969115.1 Chloroflexota bacterium
ATCGCCTGTATTCAATGCCTTGGGAATTGCCATTAACTTATTTGCCGATCACATGGCTGGCTTATTTACCGGCATTTGTGGCAAAATCAGACATTCGCCTCACCAATTTAATCGCCGATTTATGTATTGGGGCAACACTTTACTTTTTGCCAGACCCACAAAAACAGCGAAAATCGCTGATGTTATGGTGGGCTTTTATCTTTTTTATCCCCATTTTTAGTGAATATGCCCAAAACGCAACCAGCCAAATTTTTTGGCTATTATTGGCGTTTGTATTATTGGCTTTGGCGCATCGGCACAATGGCTGGGCTGCCATATTTTTAGGATTAGGCTTAGCCGCTTCGCCATTTGTCGCCATAGCTGCAATTTTTATCGGCTTATATTGGCTAAAACACTATAAATGGCAGCAAGTGGCGGCTTGGGGCAGTATGATTTGCATAATTACGCTAGGTATTGTGTTGCCTTTTATCATTGTCTCGCCCAATGAATTCTTTTTTGGTGTTTTTCAATGGTTTAATGACACTACGCTATATTCGCAACAAGTTTGGCGCGTAGGCTATTTGGGCACACAACCCAGCATATCAGTCATTTTTTGGAATCTGAATTTGCAAAACTGGCTCAAGATTGTGCAAATTGGGCTATTATCGGCACTTAGCCTTATTTATTGGCGGCAAAGGGCGACATTAAAAGCGTTACCGACGTTTATCACCGCTGCATTTTTGCTGTTTGTAGCGTTTAATACCGTGGTATGGACCTATTATTATTTTGTGGCGTTTGTGACCGGGTTGTTTGCCTTGGCATATCAAGGATTAAAAACCCCCTCTCAATAAACAATGAAAATAAAAACAAATTTTTGCTGAACGCACTATCAGTTTGTGTTGGGAGGCAGCTCTCAAATATTTAAAACCGAACTCCAGCCGCCATAACCATCTTCAATCATCTCCAAATTTTCAGGATCGTGCATCCATGTTTTTTGGTCAATGAGAAATTTATAGCGATATGATCCCCTCGCTGGGAGTATGTCGTTAAGTTGCCAAGCCCCATCTGCAACCCGATGCATTGGACTGGCATCGGGTTGCCAATCATTAAACGACCCAACAACCGATACCTGTTGCGCCGTTACATGGCAAAACGCAAAAATAATGGTTTCGTTGCCCAACACTGGCGAATGTTGACTCTTGCGCAACTTATGTTGGCTAAACCGCAATGCCTGCGCCACTGCCGCAGCACCATTTACCACGCCATGCCCTTGTTGTTTGCGCGGTATGCCATCTAAAGGCACAGCCGTATCCATCAAAATTTTTTTGATTTGTTTTGGGGTGAGGTGCGGGTTGGCCTCGAGCATTTGCGCCACAATTGATGACACAATCGGGGTCGCCATCGAAGTGCCATCGACATGTTGATAATGTCGATGAATGAGTTTATCTTCATTCATACGTCCCCGAATAGCACGCCGAATAATATCAGGTGGCTGTAACACAATATCTTTGCTAAATCGCGCTTTTGAATATTTTGTGGTCAAAACGTCCAATAAATCGGCATCGCTAGCTTCATATAAATTCCACAAAAACTGGCTTTGTTCATGCGTTGGCGTGTCAACCACCATTGGAGCGGCCACCCAAATGGCAGGCGCAATCACATCAGGTTTATGGCGATCGCCACACGTGCCCCAATTTGAGCGATACATGCCATACAAACTACGGTCTAATGAGTTTTGATCATCGACCCCGCCCACTGTAATTGCAGATGGGGCGCTGGCTGGCGGCATTACATGCGATTCACCACCATTGCCAGAAGCACACACAATCGTCAGCCCCAGTTCGCTGGCCTCTTCAACCAATTCTTCGAGCGGAGTTAAGATTTTGTCGCAGTCAATATCACCACCCAACGAAATACTCACCACCCGAATGTCATATTTTTCATGATGATCGACAACCCATGTCAAAGACCGCAAAATATCAGCCTCTGAGATATGCCCACGGCGATAACCAGTCTTGACCAAAACCATGCTGGCATCGGGCGAAAGACCGCGATACAAGCCATTCGACATGTATCCATTTCCCACACCAACACTGCTTACCATTGTGCCATGCCAACTCGAACTTGTCGGCTCGTCAAATTCACGTTTTACAACCACACGCGCGCCAGTGGCATCGGCATAACATTTGATCCGGTTAATGGGTTGGGTTAAGTCTGGGTGTGGTGTAAACCCTGAATCAAGAAAAGCAATCGTAACCCCTTTGCCCGTAAAATGCAGATGAGACCGCACCCGTAGTGGGGTTGGTAACAAATAGGCTTGATCGCGTGAGGGGACAGGGAAGGGCAGCCCTAGTTCATATTGCAGGCCAACTGTGCCACGCCGTTGTTCTTCAAGTCGGGCATGATCAACCACTTGTACGACACATTCGGGGCAAACATCGTCACCTTCATTCCAAAATGCGAAGTTTGCTTTAAGCGTGCGCAACACATTTGGTTGTAAATCGTGTTTAAATGCAGCAATCACGGGGTGAACAACACGTCCACAAAGACAACAATTTGACAAAAGCCTAGCGAATGGTTAAAGATGAGTAACCTATCGTGCATGTCACTCACCTTTCAAAACTTTACTCCTGTGGCTCCATACCGTCATCTTCGCCAACTTCGGGCGTAGTTACTTGAACGGCACTGGCGGCCAGACCAGTAGCAATACTACCACGCACCGCTGCCTCCATTCGATTTGCAATTTCTGGATGATCTTTCAAATAAGCTTTGGTATTCTCACGACCTTGTCCAATTCGGTTTCCTTCATAGAAAAAGAAAGTACCTCGTTTTTCAAGAATATTTAAACTGGTGGCCACATCGATCATATCGCCAATAAAGCTGATGCCCTCGTTATACATAATGTCAAATTCACATTCACGGAAGGGCGCAGCCACCTTATTTTTGGTGACACGCACACGAGTGCGGCTACCTGTTACATCGCCACCTGTTTTAATCGATTGAATCCGACGCACATCTAAACGCACACTGGCATAAAACTTAAGCGCCATACCGCCAGTTGTGGTCTCAGGGTTCCCAAACATAACACCAATTTTTTGGCGCAATTGATTCGTAAATAGCACTGTCGTATTGGTTTGTTTGATAATGCCAGATAAGCGGCGCAAAGCCTTGCTCATCAAACGAGCCTGCATACCCGGTTGTGCATCGGTGATCTCGCCCTCGATTTCGGCTTTAGGCACCAAAGCCGCCACTGAGTCGATCACCACAATATCTACCGCGTTCGAGCGAATGAGTTGCTCGGCAATATCAAACGCCTGTTCGCCAGTGTCAGGTTGACTAATGAGCAAGTTATCCACATCGACCCCACAACGGGCGGCATATTGTGGGTCAAGCGCATGTTCCATATCGATATAAGCCGCAACCCCGCCACGCTTTTGCGATTGCGCAACAATATGCTGGCAAATGGTGGTCTTGCCAGATGATTCTGGCCCATAGATCTCGGTGATTCGGCCACGTGGCACTCCACCTACGCCCAAAGCAATATCGAGTGCCAAACTCCCAGTTGGCAGGACATCGACAACCATATGACGCGCTTGCCCCAAACGCATGACTGCGCCATCACCATGTGCCTTCAAAATTGATGCCAGCGCTACGTCGAGCGCTTTCTTTTTTCCATCTCCGGCTGCTGCCGCCGCCGCTATCGCTGCTGCTGATGCCATTTATAAATCTCCTTAAGAACTTTTGTTCTGAGTGCTAATTATAACTCAAATCTATCCAAAATTTCGCATATCCGATAAACGCATAAATGTATCTTCTCAATAATTCAGGAAAACCCAAAAGGTATACTTCAAAATGGATGAGGCTTAAATGAGAAAAATTACCACAAACTCTAAGCAAAATCCGTTATTGACCATGATACATACCATGACAGTGATATGCAACAATAATAATAATCTAAAAATCCGCTGCCAGTTCATCATATACTCAGAGATGAATCAAGGCTGGCAGTTAATCTGACTCACGTGACTATCAAACATCGCAAATCCACGAGTCGTTTATTAATGTATACGGCTGGGGCTACCATCCTGTTTGCAGGATGTACGCCAATGAATCGTGCTGCCACGGCATTGGGTGATTTGCGAAATATATTACAGGGCACATCATACCCAGTCGTAACCTTAACCCCGGTCGTAACCTCAACCCCAGTTGCAAAAACAACTGCACCAGTCGTAGCAGCACAGGCAATCGGAACCTTAGTTTCTCCACCAGCAACATTTACGTCGGTTCCAACAGCCATTTTGCCCACAGTCCCACCCCCTCCCGGCTACCCTAAAAATCAAACCTGGCCGCCTGTTGCGCCAACATCTTCGCCTAATGGCGCTGGTGGCAATGTCATTGCAACGCCCATCCCCACGCTTTCAGGGGCAAGTGGGGCCGTTCCGCCGCCTTCAATTGTCACAGGAACCCCAATCGCGTTGGGGCCAACTCAACCCGTTAGCGCAGATGCAGCCCGTTTGGTTGGGTCATTTCGATTAGCTTTTCCGAATATCGTTGGGCTGACTGGTAAAGCACGCTTACGGGTAGCAAATTTAAATCAAGCTGAAGATATACCCGTCAATTTAGAAGCGGATTTCCCATTAGAGTTCTCAACAATGGCAACTGGGGCACATTTAGTCGCATTGTTGCCCTCGCCAGATGGACAATTACTTATTGCTGAAACATTAGCACATGTTGCCTCCGATTTTACGATCATTGATACCAACACACGGTTTTCACGTCCATTAAAAGTGCCAACAGATACGAGTCCGGCCCCCACTCGGTTTTTAGCATGGTCAACCGACAGTCAACGTGCTATTATTCAAACGAATAATGAAAATCTGATCGATTCAGTTGTGGTAATCAATTTAAGCGATGCGTCTGAATCACCCTTTAAGTATCCGCTAGCAGCCAATGACTCTACCCGTTTAGCGGCGGTGGCTTATTCGCCCGATGGCAAACAACTAGCCGATGTGATTTTGCAACCCAGTTCATTTACATTTGAATTGGCGTTGCGGCCCGCAGCAAGCAACAATTTAACTGGACGAACCGTTGTAAAACAAATTACCAATGTTGTTGACGTAGTTGAACGCAGTCTGCAATGGTCGCCAGATGGTAAAAAGCTGGCTTGGATCATGAATGTGCAAACAGGGACAAATTACAAGATTAGCACCCAACAAACCGAGCTATGGGTTTCAGACTTTTTAACTGGTGAAACCAAACGACTGGCGATCTTGGGAAAAAGCGTTGCTTATAACCATGTGCCTGTATGGACCCCAAACAGCAAAGAAGTCATTGCGATTGTGGTTGATACGATAACAGATCAGCGTGATAGCGCCAACAACATCAAACGCTTTAATGTAAGCACAGCAGCTGTGAAAAATTTAACAGACTTTAAGTCAACTCGTATTTCAAATTTGAGTTGGTCACGTGATAGCTTAAATTTAACCTTTAGTGTTTTAAAAGATGGGGGATTGTCTGGTGAGATTTGGTTTACAGATATACAGGGTGTAAACAAGCAATTGCTGGTTTCATCGACACCGCCTAACGCTCCTTTTGCTTGGTTGCCATAATGGGACTAAAAATAAACCTATATCGTCGATTTGCTGGGTTAGGTGCTGCCGCCTTGTTAGGCGGGGCACAATTTATAGCTGCACATACCCTTATTGCAGTCAACGACCCATCGCGCCAGCAAGCCCAAGCGACAACGGTACAAACAACGATTCTGGAGGCAGTTTTTATTACACCTACGCCAACGCCTATGCCATTTACGGTGCAAGTGCCATTTGAAGGCAAACCCAGATTAACCTCTTATTTTGATCATAATACACCAAATTACAGGCGCAATGGCCAAGTCGTTATTTATACGGGCGATTCGTCTTTTGATTGTGACCCTTATTGCTATGATGGGCATTCTGGGTTAGATTATGGGATGGTCGTAGGGACGCCTTTATTCGCAGCTGCCAATGGGACGGTAATAAAAGCAATGCAACTTAGCACCGGCTATGGGATTCATGTTGTCGTCAAACATGATAACAATTATCATACGCTATATGGTCATATGAGTGAAATTTCAGTGCGGGTTGGACAAACGGTAAAAGCGGGAGATATTATCGGGTCAAGTGGCAATACAGGAAATTCATCTGGCCCGCATTTGCATTTTGGGATATACCGCACCACCAATAGCAGCAGTGTGCCAAATGAAACCTATGCAACCGATCCATTTGGCTGGCGTAATAAAACTACCCCAGATCCACTCATTAATTTTCCCACCACAGGTAAGGGTACAGCCGCCACCTGTTTGTGGCGCAGCGATGATAAAGATTTTTACCATTGCAACGATGTTCTGATCGAAGACTCAGGGCTACAAGCTGCCGTATTAACGGGCGCTTGGCTTCAAAGCCCAGTGGGGTTAGATGGCTCTCATTACATTTCAAATGCCGAGAATATTGAAGATGCGGCTCATGCAGATTGGGCGGTGGTGATTACACAATCAGGCTTGTATCAAATTGATGCCTTTATCCCATCACGCAATGCAACCACACGCCAAGCCAAATACCGCATCTATACTGGTAACAATATATGGCAAGAAGTGTTGCTCGACCAATTGCCTTATAACGATGAATGGGTGTCATTGGGAAATTATGAGCTCCCCGTCGGCAATTCACATGTGTGGCTCTCGGCAAATACAGGCGAGCCAGCCAATAAAACGCGTGTTGCGGCAGATGCCATTCGTTTTCGTCGTTTAGGGGCGGCATCGCTACCCAAGCCTAGCCCCTCGATCACTCCAACTGCCATCATTACGCCTTCGGTTACGCCAACGGCAAAAGCAACCATAACACCAACTGCCACCCCTACGATCACACGCTTAAATTTGCCCTTGCTTATTAACCCAGTACAACCATAATCAAATGAGAAACGTTGCTAAGGTATGCAGGTGGTGCTTCAAAACCACTTTGTGCTTGGCCACTGATATTGTCGAGCCACATCTTCGTCGAGCGTCACGCCAATGCCGGGTGCGTCAGGCAGCGTGATGTAACCCGCTTTGATGATATCAGTTTTCTCTTTGATGATGCTGATCCAATAGGGTCGGTGCAGCCAATGATATTCAAGCACGAGAAAATTGGGCACACTGGCGCACACATGGGCGCTGGCAAGTGTGCCAATCGGCGATGCCACATTGTGTGGCGCAAAGCCAATGTAGTATAGCTCGGCCATGTTAGCACTTTTACGCCCTTCGCTCAGCCCGCCGCATTTGGGCAGGTCGGGCATGATGATATCTACGGCTTGTTTTTCGATCAACTCACGCAGCCCATGCCGCAAATATAAATTTTCGCCCGCGCAGATGGGGTTTTTGCTGTGCAATTTCACCTCGCGCATGGCGGCAATATTTTCAGGCGGCACGGGTTCTTCAATCCACATCAAATGATATGGCGCAAGATCACGCACCACCCGTATGGCGCTGGCGACATCGAGGCGGGCGTGAATGTCAACCGCCACCGACACACCTTTGCCTGCCGCCCGTGTCACCATATCTACCAGCTCGATCATGCGCTCGTGTTCAATTTGCCCAGCGCTGTGGTTAAATGGGTCTTTGGCAACTGTAAAAGTTTGGGTGCCGCGGGTAGTGCTATAAGCGCCGATGTCAATATCGACCTTGATCGCGGTAAAGCCACGCACCAACACCTCATCAACCACCTGTTTAATCGCGTCAAAATCCATACCCGGGTCGATTTCACAATCGGCATACACCCAAATTTTGTCGCGGAACTTGCCACCCATTAACTCAACCAACGGCACACCCAATGCCTTGCCCTTCAAGTCCCACAAGGCGATTTCGATGCCAGTCAGCGCTGTGACCAATGCGCCGCCCGTACCGCCATCAAACACATGCCCACGCCGCATCCCCTCAAAAATCGCATCAATGGCAAATGGGTCACGCCCGATTAATTTTGGCTCAAGATATTCGATGATGGCAATGGCTTGTGTGCCGCCGTGCACACATTCGCCCAAGCCGGTAATGCCAGCGTCGGTCTCGACTTTTACCCATAGGTGCATGCCGTGCCCGACGGTGGCGGCGGTTTTAATGGCAGTGATTTTCATAATTTACCCCTTCACCGCACCGGCCGTTAGGCCACTGACAAAATAATCGACGAAGAATGAGTAAATAATGGCCACCGGAACCGAGCCGAGCAACGCGCCTGCCATCAATTCACCCCAAAAGAAGACATCGCCGCGAATGAGTTCGGAGATGACCCCAACCGGCACAGTCTTTGTTTCGACATCGCTAATAAACACCAGCGCATAAATAAACTCATTCCATGACAAAGTAAAGGCAAAAATGGCGACCGAGAGCAAGCCCGGCAACGCCAATGGCACAATAATTTTGGTCATTGCTTGAATACGAGTAGCACCATCGACCAAAGCACTCTCTTCTAATTCGCGTGGGATGCCTTTGAAATAGCCAATGAGCAACCACGTGCCAAACGGCACCAAAAAAGTAGGGTAGACCAAGATGAGCGACCAGATCGAATTTAAAATCGGCTGTGGTGTCAAATCACCTTTCCAAATATTCAACGGCAAATCAATTTTGCTGACGACCTCGGTCAGCGGAATAAATAACAAAGTCGGTGGTACTAAATAGGTGACAAAAATGGCCCAACCAAGCCAATTTGCGCCACGAAACCGCAACCGCCCCAATGAATAACCTGCCATGATCGATACCAGTACCGACACTGTGGTCGAGATGATTGAGACCAATAATGTGTTTACAATCCATGTGGCGTATTTTGTTTTAACAAATAAAAACTCAAAATGCTCCCAAGTTGGAGGCATATTGAAGATGAATGGATTCATTACCGTGTCATTTAACTCACGATTTTCTTTAAACGCGGTTAACACCATCCAATAAAATGGAAAAAGTGTGATAACACAAATAAAAATCACGGGCAAATAAACGCGGATAAAGGAACGGAGAAATTTAGACGATTTTGACATGGCTTAAAAAAACTCAATCATCACGGCGCAATGACAACAAGGTTAAAAATACAATAACCGCCAACACCGGGAACAAAAAGAGCGAAATCGCTGCGCCAACGCCAATTTCTAGCCCACGCAAGCCAATTTGATAGGAATAGGTTGCCAGCAGATGCGTTTGGTTGGCAGGGCCACCACCAGTGAGTGCATAGACAATTTGAAAGTCGGCAAACGTGAGAATAGTGCTGAGCAGCAACACAACAATAATTACTGGGCGCAATAAAGGCAATGTGATATACCAAAAACGTTGCCAAGCCGTCGAGCCGTCGATCATGGCGGCCTCATACAGCTCTTGCGAAATGGTTTGCATACCAGCTAAAAAACTCACGCCAAAAAATGGCATACCACGCCAAATATTGACGATCATGATGGAGATAAACGGCCAAGGCCACGACCCAAGCCATGATGGCCCAACAATGCCGACTTGCCGCAACATCCAGTTAAATACTGAAAACGAGCCATCAAACATCCATCGCCACGCCAATGTACTTAGCACCGTCGGAATAATCCAAGGCAACAACGTGGCTGACCGCACATAACGATTGCCACGAAATTTGAGATTTAGCACAGCTGCCATCAGCAGCCCCAACACGAATTTAAAGACAGTGGTGACAGCGGTATAAAAAAACGAATTTTTGAGTGCTTGAATAAAAATAGAATCGCGGAACAACAAGCGTTCAAAATTTTCTAAACCAACAAAATTGCCCGAGGTCGAATCGGCGATACGGGTATCGGTCAGCGCCAACCATACTCCATAAATAAATGGGTAACCAACAAAAATGCCCAGTAATATGGCAACCGGAATGAGCAAGGTATAGCCCAATACATCTTCGCGGTCAAAAAATTCGGCAATGCGGTTGCGTGGCACTTGGTCGCGTCGAGTCATAGGTGAGGATTAAAAGTAGCTAGTTGATCGTAAATCGTTAAAATACGGTTTCTGCCGATTTCACTATCCCCCGCAAGCGTAGCTTGCGGGGGATAGTGAAATCGGCATTCTCAATTTTTACCTTTTCTTGGTATATCAACTGTCTATTACTATTTATAAACGTTCTTCAACTGATCTTCAGCCCATTTAGCAGCATCAGCAGGTTTAAGCTCACCCGAAATAGCCTTGGCAAACATATCAACAATCGTGTAATTGTTGTAAACGCGAAAGGCTGCGGCGCTAAGAGGGCCAGGCCAACCCAACCATAAAGCATTGCCACTCTTGAGATTATCAACAAATGGCTTCATCTTGGGGTCTGTTTTAAAGATCGGTTGATCTTCATATTTGGGTGCAAGCCCTTGCAAGTACCCTTGTCCACTCTCCATCCACTCAAGATAGGTAGGGGGTTGCATCAAATAGCGCAAAAGGTCTTTGGCGGCATTTACATTTTTGCTGTAGTTCATGATGCCAGTGTAATAACCACCAGCCAAGATCGGCGCACCTTTGGGGCCAGCCGGTTTAGCAAAATGATCGCTATTTTCGCGCACCCGCTTGGCACGTTCATCCCCCTTAGCGGCATCGCGCCCTGCCACAAAATAAATGCTAGCACCATTTTCAGTGGCTGAAATTTCCTCAGCCAAATACGAGCGGTTGTTAGCACTGTCATCCCAAGCCAAACCTGCATCGGCAAAACCACGCTTATACATATCTACGGCTTTCTCAATCGCCATAACTGTATCAGGTGAGTTGATTGCCACCGTCTTACCGTCTTCATTTACCTCTTTGCCGCCGTGCGCCCATAAGAATGGATACCAAAAACCCGGTGGGTCACCAAAAGAGTGCCCAACGGCTTGACCGAATGGCTTACCCGCTTTTTTCATCGTTTCTGCCACTTTAATAAATTCGTCATATGTTTTAGGGGCAGTCACACCATTTTGCTTAAATAAGTCAGTTCGATAAATAAAAGTGCCACCACTAAAACCATGTGGCACAGTTTTCCATTGTCCATCAGCTTTGCAAAATTGCTCAGTCCACTTATACCAACCACCATTGGCACTAGCAGCCTCATTCATCACATCACTCACATCAACCAACACATCCTTAAACAATGTACCCCAGTTTTGGCTATCCCAGATTAGGTCTGGGCCGGTCTTGGCTTGAATCGCCGCAGCACGACGAGCTGGGATATCGTTAATATTGATATGCTCAACTTTTACATCAACTTTATTTTTATCGCCCCATGCTTTTGTCATTTGGTCCAATTTGGTATCCATTTCAGGGACAAAGTTGGTCCAAGTCAAAAAGCTGAGTGAGCCCCCTCCGGTAGCGACAGCCGGAGCGGCGGGTTTGGCTTCAGCCGGTTTCTGCTCGGCAGGTTTGGGGGCAGGTACAGCAGTTGGCGCTGCACAAGCGGCAAGCGCCGTGCTTGCGGTTGCCGTTCCAGCAATTGTTAAAAATTTTCTGCGGGTTATTTTGCTAGACATGTATCCTCCTAAAAATATAAATACAAATTTGTCTAAGTTAAATATGAACTTACGACTCTAATATTATATAGGAGATTTTATAGTTTCAGCCAACAACAGCTAACATTATTTAATATTGTTTGGGAAAAGGTAAAATTTTAAGGTCGCGTCACTACTACTTTATGGCACATTAAACCCCTCAAATATCGGTTCTATGGGTAAATCGCCCGGGTTGATGTTCAGCACATCCAACATCGCTTTTAGGTCGGGGCGGTTACCAATGTGCTGCGCAGCAGGCCGATCAAAGGCATCTTGCTGAATGCTACCAGTGCTACGCAACAAATCACGTGCATCAGATGGCGTGAGGCGAGGGCGACCTAGCCAGCGCAAAATGCCTTGCACGCAGGCCAAAACCCCTACCACCATTGGCGCGGCGCTTGAAGTGCCATTAAAGTTATCAGTATACCAACGGTCTTCGTCGGGGCCGCCTTGTAAGTCACCCATGCCAGTGGTGGTTACAGCCATGCCCCAACCTTGTGCATCCACATTATTACCATAATTTGAAAATGCCATACGTGAGCGATCAGGATCAGCAAAAGTGATACCATGTGTACCATTGGGCGGTGACCCGGCCCCAACCAAAATCGCCCCAGAATCGACTTTGTTACGCCGAAATGGGTTGGCCCAATTGGCCGGAAAACCCGCTATTGGCACATCATAGAGTGCATCATCAAGATTTTCTTCGCCATTGCCTGCGGCAGCTACCACAATAATGCCACGCCCCACTGCGTGCTGAATGGCGGCTAAGTCATCAGGCCACCATTCAACTGGAATAAAACCTTGTTGACCACGATCGAGGCTAAATCTATAACGTGGGCCGGGGCGGTGCAATTCAAGCAACATAATGTCGCCCAAACGCAGCCGTTCACTGGCTTTTACAATGGCGCTGGCGGTGGCATCATGTTGATTGATCCATGCCGATACCGCACTCATAGTGGCATCGGGGCAAATACCAGTGATGCCAAATCCATTGGTATCGGCGCTAATGATACCTAAAACTGAAGTGCCATGATCATGAAAAGGCGCAAATTGGTCGCCAACGACCAAGCCACCTTGGTTTTGAACCAAATCTTCATGCGAAAATTGCCAGCCATATTCCACATCAATGATGCGTACATCGGCCCCGCGCCCACCTTGAAATTGGCTAGCATAGTCAATATTTAAGCCATCAGGGGCAGGCCGCAAATAACCTTGGCGAGATGAAAAATCGGGGGTGAGGCTGGCTGGAGCCTTGACCCCAATGCTTGCCCCAGCCGTAAATATAGGCACACTAGCGGCTGGTTTGATATAAGCAGCACTAATGGCTTTTTCATTGAGCAATTCAGACATCAAATCTTGCATATGCTCTTCTTCGCACGGAACCTGAAAGAAATGAGTCAATTTGTGAATGCTGGCATTGCCAAAACTTGTAAACCACGAATCTAATGGGCTACGTGGGTCACTATTTGCAGTTGCCAAATGTGAGCTGACAATGGGTGGCAACATTAAGCTGCTGCCAATCTTAAACAGGGGTTCAAGGTCTACCGCATATGACTTCAATAATTTATTAAGTGAACGTAAAACTGTCGTACTCAGCCCGCTCAAACCGCTTTCCAGACTGCGAGTTGCTTTGTCGGGCTGCGTCATCACAATAAGCGAGGCCCCCAAGACTGGGACACTGCGAGGGTTACTGACTGCCCTTGTTTTTTTTGTGGGTAATGTACTGCGCGTGGCACGAGCACTTGTGCTTTTCTTGCTGCTGCGTTTTCGGGGGGGTGCAATGATAGGTTTTGATGGGTTGCTCGGCATAATTTTGCAAAAACAAAGGTATCTTCTCAATAAAATGGGGCGAATAAAACAAATTTTCGTCGAAATCACTATGTAGCCTTTGTTAACAGGGGCTTTGCCCCTGTTAACAAAGGCTACATAGTGATTTCGACATTACACCCTTTGGGCTTACCTCGAATTATTGAGAAGATACAAACAAAGAAATATAAAAATTGCCGAACTCACGATCATTTAGTGTTTGCAGCGGGCTTT
>JAGWYZ010000112.1 GCA_018969115.1 Chloroflexota bacterium
GGGGGATCGGGTAACGCTGGAAGAAGTAGTGAGCGAAGATTGGGTAACCGGGCGCATTGTCGAAGTTGCCCCGCGCAAACGCATGTTGGCTCGCCGCGACCCGGTGGTCGATACGAATGGGCGCGAGATACGCCAAGTGATTGTGGCGAATCTGGACCTTGTGGTATTTGTATGCGCCTGCGCCGAGCCAGACTTTCATTCGCGTATGCTCGACCGTTATTTGGTGGGGGCCGAGGCGCAAAAACTGCCAATCATCATTTGTGCCAACAAGGTCGATTTGGTCGGCATGGCTGCTGCCCGCGCCATGTTTGCCGATTATGAACGCATTGGCTATCGCGTCATTTACACCAGTCGGGCGGCTGGCACTGCGCAGCCTGATGGCATTGCATTGCAAGATGGTATCGACGAATTACGAGCGGCATTGCATGGCAAAATTAGTGTATTGACCGGCAAAAGCGGGGTGGGTAAGAGCAGCCTGATGAATCGGCTAAAACCCGGCTTGGCGCAAGAGGTGGGCGCGGTCAGTGAATCATTGCAAAAAGGCAAACATACAACGGTTGCGCCGCAATTATTTGCGCTCGATGCCGAAAGTTGGCTGGCCGATACACCGGGTTTACGCGCTTATGCCATTTGGGATGTGCAAGCCGAAGAATTGGATGCCTATTACCCCGAAATTACGCCTTTTATTGGTGATTGCGAATATTCAAATTGCACCCATACCCATGAGCAAGGGTGTGGGGTTGCCAAAGCTGTTGCGCGGGGCGATGTCAGTGCCACCCGTTATGATTCATATTGTCGGCTGCGTAGTGAGTTGTCGCGGCAGAAACGCTGGTAGCTTGGTAGGTTAGTTGAATGGTTGATGAGTTGATTAGTGACTCACAAGTCACGAGTTATCAATCAGCTAATCAACCAATCAACCATTCAACAGTTGATGATAGATTTTTAATGTTTCGCTTGCCGTGTTTTGCCACGTGAACTGTTTGGCACGTGCCAAGCCAGCACTTTTTAAGGTTTGTCGTAGTGTTTCATCTGCAAGCACACGGCGACAGGCATTGGCAATGGCTTGCGGGTCAGTTGGGTCAAACAAAATTGCGGCGTCACCCACCACTTCGGGCAATGATGAGGCGTTTGAACACGCAACTACGGCCCCACACGCCATTGCCTCAAGTGGGGTTAGCCCAAACCCCTCATAAAGTGATGGAAAAACGAATAAAGTGCAAGCTGTGTAAAGTGTCGCCATCGCTTCTGATGGCACTTCGCCGATAAATTTTACATATTGCGCAATGCCCAATTTTTCGGCTAGTTGTTGGGCTTGTGGGAAACGTGGGTCTTGATGCCCCGCAATCACGAGGTGCTGAGGGCTGAGTGTTGAGGGTTGAGTGTTGAGCAGATGCCACGCTTCGACCAAGCGCTCTAGGTTTTTATGCGGTTTATTGCTGGCCAAATAAAGGGCAAAGGTATTGGGTAAGTTAAATTTAGCCCGCACGCGATCGATTTCAACATCGGGTTGAGGGCGCATCGAGGCATCGGCGGCTAACGGCGTGACAAACGTGCGCTGTTTGATGGCCGGAAAGATGCGCTTTAGGTCATTGGCGGCGCTGGTCGAGATGGTGATGATGGCATCTGAAGCGGTAATTGCCAGACGATGGGCCAGCATAATGATGAGGCGTGTTTTAAATGATGGCACATATTGTGGATAGACGAACGAGATCGCATCATAAATGCTGGTGATGCTGGGGCGCGGAGCGCGTAAAGGCCTCACATAATAGTTGAAATGTGACAGCTCGGGGCTAACATTCACCCCCACCAGTGAACGGGCTGACGATAACAGGTTGCGCGGGCTAAATACGGGCGTATCAACATCAATCCATTGCAGCTTGGGGTGCGCTAGCGCGTTTAAATCGTAGCGTGTGTTTTGGGTGAATGGGTTGCGTAAGGCCAAAATCTGTTCATGTTCATCAAGCATGGCCGGCAGATGGGCTAACAAATTGTAAGCCACGCGCCCGATGCCGGGGAAGTGGTTTTGGATGACGCGGGCATCGAAGAGATAGGGCATATTGATTAGGATTTATTTAAAACTTGGTAAGCCACCAATAACCATTTGAGAAGGAAATATTGCAGCCCGCTATAGTGTTTTTTATAAAAATGTAATAGGCTTTGATAATAAAATTGATTGGCTTTGCCTCTATGTTGCTCGCTTGCGCCCCCTAAATGAGTGACTTGGTAATGGGGATCATAAACGATTTTCCAGTCTTTTTGCCGCATTCGTAAACACCAGTCGTTATCTTCAAAATACAAAAAAAATTGATCGTCCATCAAACCCACTTGATCAATGGCGATTTTTTTTGCGCATAAACAGGCCCCCGAAACCCAATCGGTGACAATGGGCTTTTGTATATTCCAATCATGAAGCGGTTTGTGCCATATTAAAGCATTCCAACCTCGTTTTAATAAATAAGAAACCGATGGGTCTTGGCCATAGGCAAAAGCTTGAGGCCGGCCTTGGGCTGTTAGTAATTGGGGTGATAAGATTCCAACATCGGCATTTGCCATGAGCGTTTGACTTAGTTGCGTTAATGTCGCGGCGGTTACGATGATATCGCTGTTAAGCAAAATAACCACATCACCTTGGGCCTGAGTGATGCCTAAATTGTTGCCACCAGAAAACCCTAGGTTTTTATCGCTGCGAATTAGCTTAATCGATGGGTAGGCGATGGCGATCGCATCGGCGGAGCCATCGGTTGAGGCGTTATCGACCACAATGACTTGCCAGTTCGTATCAAGATCGGATACAAATTGTGAGAGGCATTTTAGGGTTAAATCTCGCGTGTTGTAATTTAAGATAACGAGGGTGGCAATCCGGTTCATAGCATGAGTTGATGATAAAAATCAAGCGTTTTGGCCGCAATTACTGTTTGTGAAAAGTGTTGTTGAACCCGTTGAATTCCTTGTTGAGATAATGTTTGTGCCAGCATAGGCGATTGTGAAATTTGATGTAATGCTGCGGCCAAGGCATTTACATCGCCCTCTGGAAAGATAAGGCCTGCATTATCAATGACTTCTGGGATTGCACCGGAGTTGCTGCCGATCACAGGCACACCACATGCCATTGCTTCGGTAATAACTCGCCCAAATTGTTCTTTCCACACGGGGGTGGTTTTGGAGGGTAGCACTAAGACATTGAGTGAACGAATTTGATGCGCGATCTGGTTTGGGGGCGAGGGTGGAAGAAATTCAATCTGAGCGCTGCAAGGCAAACTTTGGGCCATATGCGCGAGTGCATCACGATCATTGCCATCGCCAATCAATCGCAAATACAAATGCGGGGTATAAATTTGATTAAACGCTTGTAACAAATCGAATAATCCCTTGTCTTTTATCAGCCGACCAACATAACCAATCACAAAATTGGGTGTGCTTTGTGCTTGAGTTGATTTTGTGGCATAAAAAATGCGTGAATCAACACCGACTGCGGGGATTACAGCCGTTTTCCCCTTGAATTTTTGTTCGTTTAAAATCGAAATTGCTTCTTGATTTGCACATAGCACCGCATTTGCCATCTGTAAGGTGGCATCTAATACCAGTTTTACGCTATATTTTTTAGGCCGATTAATATTTTGCCAAGTATTTAAAATGAGTTTTGCTTTGGGTGCGAAACTATTTTTGGCAATGCAAATTTGAAGGGCAGCTAAACTATCTGGTTCTTCTTCAGCATGAATGATATCGGGTTTGAACTGCAATAAATTGAAGGTGAGCGTTTTATAAATGGTACGGTGCGGGTCATTTGGTTTGCCTACAAGCGCTATCGGTGTGGTTTTATAGGGCTTAGCAAGGTTATCAATTTGGGGTTGGCTAATTTTAATAAGCTCATCTTGCCAAAATTGGGGGGTAATATGTTGCAATATTAAATTGTGATCACGTGCCATACAATCAAGTTTGTAGGTCATTGATTCGTCGCGATAACGCGCAATAAATAAAACTCGCATTTTTATGAGGGTTTAAACGCAGTTGCTTCAAGTGTTGTAAAAATGTCATCTTTAGAATGTGCAATTTTTTGCCACGCCCAAGCAAATAGGCGTATCAATCGCCAGATCAGTAAATCGATTTGCCAATGGGGCGATTGCCCAGTAATCAGCCTTTGTCGCAGGGGTTCGCTCATTGATTTTAGCCATTTCGGTAATGGCGGTAATGGTGCCACACCGCGCACGTTAATCTTTTCAAACCCCGCCTGTTTCAATGTATCGGTTAGGGTTTGAGCTGTGAAATAGATGAGATGCGAAGGCGGGCGATAAACCGTCCATTCGTCAGGTTCGCGTATTGCTTGCCAGTGCCCATTATTTGGTGTAGACAACATTAAGATACCGCCATTACGTAATTTTTCCTTGAGTTGCAAGAGTTGCTCAACAGGGTTAGGCACATGCTCAATAACTTCCCATAATGTGATCGCATCAAAATTGGATTTTGGTTGTTCTTGGAGCGAATGATAAATTTTTGTTCCGAGTAATTCCGATGCTTGGGCACTCATTTCTGCCGAAAGCTCAACACCATGTATTTGCCAGTTTTCATCACGCGCCATTTCTAGAAAATAACCTGCGGCACAGCCAAAATCCAGCAAGGTTTTGCCTGTTGGCAAAGCCTTTTTGATTTCACGCAGTCGGCGTGCAAAAAAAGGCTGTAATGCTTTTTTCATATCGGCATAACTTTTATAGCCTTGGGTTTCCTCACCTTCAAAATAGGCAGGGTTTTGGTAGTGTGCATGTAATTCTTCAGCACTGGGCATCGGTGTTACTTGCATCAGTTGGCAATTTTGACATTTTGCAATAATAAATTTGTCTTGATGCCGCACAATTGTCATTAGATTACTTTGGCATGTAACACAAGGGGCAGCCGAAACGATATTAGGTTTATTCGAGTTCATTATTTAAATAGAAATTTTGCCTATGCAACTTTACCTAGCAACGAGTTGCGCAACTTTCGATATGATTCAAGTATGGGTAGTAACAAAGGGGTTTGTTTTACGTAGTTCCTTGCCATATTTCGATACCAAATAAACTCAAAAATAAACCGAGCTTTAAGCGAGGGGCGATAGTGATAAAAGGCGCGTCTAAATTCAACCCCCATTTTTGTTGTGATCTTGCTACTCATGCCGCCCCAATGCATGGTTGCTAAAACGGCGTTTACATACCAATATTTTAGGCCTTTGCTAGCAAAACGCAAAAATAACTCATAGTCATTGGTAATTTGATATGACAAATCGAAACTTCCATATTGATCAAAACAAGATTTTTTAAAGAAACATGCTGGCAAATAAATAATACCAGACGGATAGCCAAAATCATCTTTGGCAATGGTTGGTTTTGCGTGCGCTATAAATGGTGGACGAAAAGGCCCAATGTAGTTAATGTCACCATAAAATATATCAACTTGCGGTTGTTGTTGAAAAACCTTTGCAATTGTGTTTAATGCGTTCGCTTCATAAACATCATCAGATAATAAAAAACCAACAATATCACCGTTCGCCCTTGCAATTCCCTTATTAATCGCCTCAGATGTGCCAGAATCTGGCTCGGAAACCCATATATGAATATGTTGTTGGTATTTTTTGATAATCTCTATTGTGCCATCTGTTGAGTTGCCATCGATAATAATATATTCGAGATTGGGGTAGTTTTGGTCAATGAGATGTTGAATTGCGCGTTCAAGGGTTGCTTCAGAATTTAGGCATGGTGTGATGATTGATATTTTGGGTAACATACGAGATTTTATTAATTGAATGATGCTTTTGCAACAATTGAATAGACCGGCATAAAGTCTTTATTAAATGGGTGTTGACCATTTTTTAAATGATTAATCGCACAATTACGATATTGTTTTGAACGAAGTTGCCGCCCGACATTCCATAGACGCACCATACCTTTAAAACGGCGTTTTAATTGGTTGAAAATATTGATTGGTTCATACTCACGGATATCGTAATGGGCTTGCAGCATAATAATAAGGTGTCGCCACATTTCACGATCAAAAAAAGTGCGGGCTTCATCTATTGATATTTGATCTCTTTCGACAAATTCTTTACATATTGCGTTTCGTAACCCACGTAATGCTGGTGTCCAGCCATCTTCTAAGCATAATGAATAAATACTGTGAGTCGTCCAGCCAAATGGCCTATTGCGATTAATTTGAAATAGCACTGAAAGCTCATTAATTTCGGCGATCTTGCCAGCAATGACAGACATACTACAAGGTAAGACTTCGGGGCCTAAATAGCGCAATGGCACATTCGGCAAATCACGATACATGAGTTGCCAAGTTTCTTTTCGGTGCACATAATATTGGGTTGATAAGGCGTGACGAATATAGCCTTGCCAACGGACTCGCGCATTATCTGAGGTAATGACATGATTGGGCACATAATAGGTTTCGTTAAAATCGCCAAATGCGCCCTCTTGAATAAGCGAAAATGCGACAAAAACCCCATGCGCCGCGCTGTAATTTGCATTTTCTTCTAAAAATTTTGCACATTTTGCCAATGTGTTAGGAATTAATATATCATCATCACCGGCATAGACCAAATAAGGCGTATCTGCTTTTTCAATCATTTCGCGCATACACATTGCATCATTTTTATATTGATCTGCTCGAAAATAAAGATAAATAATGCGTAATTTGCTTTTATATTCGGCGATATAGCTCTCGATTTTGGTGCGCTCTAACTCGTTGCTTGAATCACCGATCATAAATGTGCCGGTAAACCCCACTTTCGCATAATATTGTAGGCTTCGCAAAACAAACTCGCTGCGATTCATCGTAGGGGTAAGAATGGTGATTTGGTCTTGGTGATTAATCATTTTGCACTAACGTAGGCGTTGAAAGAAATAATGTGGGGTTTTAAATACCAGTCGATAGCGGCTGTTTTGCATAATTTCTTTTGCCACTATCGAAGACTCATAGCCACAGCCATCTGCTGAATCATCAAATAAAATGAAGCCACCCGGCACAATCCATTGATCTACATTTGCAAAATCTTTTTGGGTGGCTTCATATGTATGCGCACCATCGATATAAGCAAAGGCAATCGCCCCACCTAAAGAAGCTGTTCGATCAAATACATCGTTTAAATTGGCATTTACTTTCCATTGTGCAAAAAAATCATCTGATAATGCTTTAATAGCGAATGGATAATGATTTTGGCTAAAGGTTTGGCAGTTTAATTTAAAAACCGCTTGAGCGTAATTTGAAAATGCTGGGCTACCTGCGTCAAAATAACCGCCAATTTTTTTATCTGTTTCCTCAAATATCCAAGGGTCACAAATAAAGAACGGGTTATGTTTCGTATATTTCGCCATGAGATAGGCCATGACATTGGTTGATAAACCGAGAAATGAACCTATTTCAATGATTGCACCTAGGGGTGGCAAATTGCGTATAGCGTGTTCAAACGCGCGAATATTGCCGTGCCGAGGGGTTAGCCACCCCCCAACAACCGTGCAAAGCCAATTAATGTATTCATCTGAGGTTACAATTTTGTCGCTTTTTACAAATTCAGCCGGTCGCATTTGTCTTAATGCATCTAACAAAATGGGCGGAAGCAGACGGACTCCTAGGTTTTTTAGATTATTCATATCAGCAGGGAGCGGAAGCCAATCGGTTAATCGCCTAATAATTTACGCTTAAGTTTAATCTTGCTCATTTCAACGATGTTTTGGGCTTGTTGTGCCCCAAATTTTTGCTCAATCATTGATAAATATTCAGGTCGCAAGAAATATTTTGCCCAGGCATCGTCTCTAAACCTCAAAACCTCGGCGGCGCTAAGGTGGTTGGTTGGTAATGGCTGGCAATCATAAGATAAAAATGCATAGCCTTCGTAGCTATCGGGCAACTTCCAGCCTTTGGCTAATGCCGTGTAATATAGTGGGCTGCCGGGGAGTGCTTGACATGGGTAAATATTGGCATGGGCTGTATTTAATTCGCAGGCCAGATCGAGCGTTTGTTGCATGGTCTCGTGTGTGTCTTCGGGAAAACCAAAAATGTAATTTCCAACCACATCAATTCCATGATCATGAATGGTTTTGACCGTATCGCGAATATTGACTTCTTGGAATTTGCCTTTTTGCACCTCCAAACGAATTTTTTGGTTTCCAGCTTCAATGCCAAGTGCCAACCAGTTAATCCCTACTTTTTTGAATCGCTCTAAAAATTCTTTGCGCACAGTGTCAACACGCGCATAGGCCCACATCCGTAAATTATGACCTCGTTCTTCTAACCCTGCGATGAGTGGCTCGAAATGTCGGCGATTCAAAAAAAACATCTCGTCACTGATACGCAAGGTTTCTACCCCCATATTGGCCAATTTGTCAAATTCTTTCAACATAAACCCAGTTGACCAATGACGCATGACGTTTGAATTGGCAGATACGATGCCATCCTCATTATCAACACGGTTTAAGATGTTGATCATGCAAAAATCACATTTAAAGGTGCAGCCCAATGACGTGTAAATTGCGGCAAATGGGGTACGCAAGTTGTGGTTAAACTCGGCGTGCCAGAAATGTGCTCGATATAAATCGAGTGGTTTTTTGTCAAAAGGCAGCAGATCCCACGCATAACCGGGCAAATCAATGTCCATCTTGTCTTGTGGAACAATTTGTTGCGGCGGGTTTAAGATGAGCGCTCCTTCGTTTTTCCAGCCAATACCTTTGATATGCTTTATTCCGCCGTCCATATCGCTGTCTAATAAATTGGCAAGCGCATAGACCCCCTCATTAAGCAACGCATAATCCACAAACTTTAGTGCTAACACCTCTTTGGGCAAAGCGCTTACATGTGAGCCAACCATACATATTGGGTATTCTGGATACGCTTGTTTAAGCGCCTTGCCTAAGCGCTCAGCCCCAATCATATTTGTCGTGCCGCTATTGGGGTTTTGCCCATACATGACAAAAACAACCAAACGGGGGTTCAGGTCATGAATTCGCTGAATAGTTTGCGTATCCGATAAGCGTTCGGCGTTTGAATCAACAATTGCAACCCCAAATCCTTTGCTGCGGCAACTTTGTGCCAGCAGCAAACTCCAGGTTGGGGTTTCAATTGCTGTATAGGTTTTACTTAAATCTTGATACGCTTGGGCCGATGAGTTAGGCTCGACAAAAAGCACATCTAAACGACGGTTGGGTGAAATCATAATGTTATCTTTGCTGTGTTAGGTTTTAGGCAAGCGAACTAAGCAACTTACACAATTCCATGATCTTGTATTCTTCTAACTGTGGGTAATTCCCAATATAAAAACCATAAAAATGCACATGGTCAACTTTGGGATACTCATGCAAGGGCTGATTGCCAAGCGCCGCTTTGAGGTAAGGTTGACGCAGTTGATTGCCACCGCCAGATGTGCCGCGCCGAAACTCCACCTTATGTTGGCGCAGGGTTTGCATAATTTTGTCGCGTAATGCATCATTTGGCTGTCTTAAGACAAGTGTAAATGCATAATTGCTGCTTCCTTTAGTCTCAAAATCAGTAAAATAAAGGTTTGGATCTAAATGCTCGAGAAAAATTTCCAAGTTGCGGCGACGAATTTCATTGTTTGCGTCTAAACGTTTTAATTGTGATCGTCCCATAATGGCATTAATTTCGGTGCTGCGGAAATTGTATGCTGGGTATGCAAAAATGAAATCGGGGTTTAAATCTGTGTGGTTATCACGATATTGCGCCCGCACTGCCTCAGAGTTTGATTCGCGCACCATGCCATGTGCCCTAAACATCCGTGCAATTTGATAGACATCTGAGTCGTTCGTACACACCATCCCCCCTTCAATTGTGCTCATGTGATGTGCATAATAAAATGAGAAATCCGACATCCAGCCAAAGGTGCCGAGTTTTTGCCCATTAAAGGTTGCGCCATGTGATTCACACATATCTTCGATAAGCGGTATATTGCGGGCCGATAACGCATCTAACAAAGGTTGATTAAGCGCGTTGTATCCCAAAATGTGGGTAATAAATACTGCTTTTGTGTTTGGGGTTATTTTGCGCAATACCTCATCAATATCCATCCCCAAGGTTCTGGGATTAATATCGACAAATACTGGTTTAAAGCCGCATTGTAAAACCGATGCGATATCTGACACCCAAGTCAGGGTCGGCACAATCACTTCGCCCAACCCTTTCAGTTCCCTCAGCACCGACATCGATACCAAATTGGCCGATGCTCCCGAATTAACAAATACGCTATGCTTTACCCCCAGCCAATCTGACCATTCTTGTTCAAAGGCTGCGACTTGGCGTGAGGCCGTCAACATCGGCTCATCTTGTTGCAAATAAGTGATCACTGCATCCAAATCTTCACGGGTGATGTTGTTGCGCATTAATGGCCAATCTAAATTAGTGCTCATTTTGCTTTTCTCCTTACTTTAACCACTTTAAACTCTAAAATGGCCCACGAAATTCAATTTCTTTGAGATCGGGTCGTTCATTGGGTAGCCAATTTTGCGCACTGCCTTTTAAAATATCAAATGCCTTTGCCGCCACCGTTCGACCATTTGGGTAAAATAAATATTCTAGAGAAGGTGTGGGTGGGCATGACGTATTCGCAAACCCCATGCGGTGAACGGTAAAGCGCATTTCGCCTTGCAAACGCTCGGTAACGGCGGCCATAATTTCAGCCGAAGCCCCACAAGTGGGCCAATCATTGTCAACGACCAGCAAATGGCCTGTCTTGCGAACAGATGCCGCAATCGTATCAACGTCTAATGGCGACAACCAAATTGGGTCAATGACTTCAGCATTGATGCCTTTTTCTTGCAAATAATGTTTTGCGCGTAAACATTCGATTTGCATATGTGAGATGCCAACCAATGTAATATCGCTCCCAGCGGCTGTAATTCTTGCTTTACCCGGGCCAACTTCATACAATTCTTCGGGTACTGGCCCTTTCTGGAAATGCAAAATACGATGTTCAACATAAATGACAGGATTATTGTCACGTATCGCCGAAATCAAGCAACCTTTAGCATCAAAAGGCGTGGTCGGGGCAACCACTTTAAGCCCCGGCACATGCATAAAAAATGAATATAACCCTTGTGAGTGTTGTGCCCCTTGCCCCCAGCTTTTACCGATCATTGAACGCACAACCATAGGCAATCGAATTTGCCCGCCATACATGTAATGGGCTTTGGCAGCAATATTCACTAGCTGATTCATGGCCAACATCATGAAATCCATACGAATATGTACATGAATTGGGCGTAAGCCACACATTGCCATGCCAATGGCTGCGCCCGTCATCGCATCTTCCGATAACGGCGTTCCAAATACGCGATCTGGGCCAAATTTTGCCAATAATCCTTTGGTTGTCCCTTGAATGGCTTTATGATCGTCAACATCTAGCCCAAACACAATGACAGACGGGTCATATGCCATTTCTTGTGCTGTTGCTTCGCTGATGGCATCTACATACGATACATTATTTCGGTTCATAATTATTTATCCTGTTATTTTGAGTGTGCGATGTTTAAATTAAGCAAAAACGCCATCATATAGCTCGGCATCTGGTGGGAATGGGCTATTTTCAGCAAATTCAAATGCTTCTGCAATCTCTATTTCAACCGCTTGTTCAATTTGCTGCCGTTGCTGTGGATCAAGCCTCATTGCAAATTTTTGTACTTGGTCTTGTTGCATCCAAGGCTCGGCTTCTGTTCTTGCGCGATATCCAGCGTTATAGTCTTCACTTGGCCCAACATGTTCTTTCCAGCGATAGGTTTCACATTCAAAAAAGAAGGGGCCTGTGCCACCCGACCGAAGTGTTTCGACCGCTGTAGAGATGCGCTCATACAAATGCAATACATCGTCGCCAAGTCGCTCAATGGGCATACCAAATATCGCTGCTTTTGCTGCAATATCTGGCACAGCCTGTCGTTTTGCTTGCGCCGTATGAATTGCGTAACCGTTGTTTTCGCACACAAAAATAATTGGCAGTTGTTTCAGGGCTGCAAAGTTCATGCTTTCATAAAACACACCCTCGTCGGTTGCGCCATCGCCAAAAAAACAAACGACAATATTATTTTGTTTTTTTAGCTTAACCCCATAGGCATAACCAATCGAATTGGCTATTGTGGTGCCAACAACAGCCGATGCGCCCATAATGCCATTGGCGACATCAACCAAATGCATTGACCCGCCCTTGCCTTTGGCCGAGCCGGTCACTTTGCCATACAGCTCGGCGATCATGGCTTTTAGGTTGCCACCTTTTGCAATGTAACCAGCATGACTGCGATAAGTAATAAAGACGATATCATCAGGCCGCAGTGCTTCGCAAACACCAACTGCGACCGCCTCTTGCCCGATTGAAAGGTGCACTGGGCTTTTAATTTTGTCGGTGGGATATACCTTGGCGACTTCTTCTTCAACGCGACGAATTCGATATAAAGATTCGTAAAATTTTGCGATCATGTTTAAATATTTTCCTTTGCCCTACACGTTTTTTTGTATGGCATGTTGTTAATTGCAATTAGTGGGCGGTTATGTGTTGTTTGATATACCAATCGTAGGTTAGTTTGAGCGCTGGTTCAAATAGAAATTGAGGCTGCCATCCCATCGCTAATAATGGGGCCGCATCTAATGATTTCAGCGGCATACCATCAGGCTTGGTGATGTCAAATTTCAAATTACCCTGATACCCGACGATATCTTTAATTAATATCGCCAGTTCCCGAATCGAAATATCAACCCCACCGCCAATATTCATCGGCAGCAGATCATCATAATGTTGCATCAAAAAGATGCAGCCATCTGCAATATCATCCACATAAACAAATTCACGCCGTGGGCTGCCACTGCCCCAAATCATGATCTCGTTTGTGTTTTGTTGCTTTGCCGCATGTAAGCGAGCCAACAAAGCTGCAATTACATGGGCATTGTCAGGGTCAAAATCATCACCCGGGCCAAATATATTCGCTGGAATCGCTGAAATAAAATTGTCTTTGTATTGTTGACGATAGGCTCTACATAACGCCATACCCGCAATTTTTGCAGTTGCATAAGCCTCGTTTGTTACCTCAAGTGGCCCACTCATCAACGAATCAATTGCCATTGGTTGAGGTGATAGCTTGGGGTAAACACACGCACTGGCTAAATACAAAAGTTTTTTGACGTTATGTTGATGGGCTTGATGAATGACATTGGTTGCAATTGTGATGTTGTCATAAATAAGCTCAGCTGGTTGTTTTTGATTCATGCTAATGCCACCACATTTACCCCCTAATACAAAGACGTATTCAGGTTTTTCAATGGCAAAAAATCGTACAACGTCTTCAGCATTTTCATACCTAGGTTCGGCTGTTTCAATGATATGGGTATAACCCTGTGACTTCAGTTGTTTTATTAGGCTAATTCCGACCAATGAATCTGCCCCACTGATAAAAATTTTTGAGTTCATTAACATCATGATGCAGCCCCTCCTATTTCTC